>CALKIW010000119.1 GCA_937995875.1 uncultured Bacteroidales bacterium
AAAACTAACATGTCGTTGAATTTGAACTATAAAAGACTTTTGTTGTGTGCAATCGTTTGAACAAATTTAACAGCTAAACAACGCCAAAAGTGTTGCTGATACGCAGGGTTTTTAAACTTTGGCATGAATATTGCAATTATTATAAGCAAATGCTTAACTATCTAATTTTCAATCTTATGTAAAATTCAATGGCCGTTGAATATTGAAGTTGCAATCCGATAATGGTAAAAAGGTATTTACCGTAATTTCTGATGTGGCGGTATGCCACGTAAACCTCTCCAACCCCTTGTCGTTTCTGTTTATTTCTCAATTTGTCGATGTGAAGGTTAGCAAGATTGAGGTAACAAATCATTTGGGGTGTTTAGAAACGATGATTACAGCTCGATGTGAGATGGTCAAAAGGTAATCATAAGGTGTTAAATCTGCGCTAAACTGAAATAAAAAATAACTTTTACTTGTTTTTTTTAGATTATTTGCTAACTTTGTGACAAAGTATTTTTTTAACATCAGTCTATTTTGCAATGACACTGCTTATCGTCGGCATATTACTTTTGGGATACCTGCTCATTGCCACCGAAAATGTTACGAAAGTAAACAAAGCTGCGGTGACAATTTTTGTGTGTACGGTGGGTTGGGTGCTCTACATAGGTTATGGCACTGATTTTGTGATGAGCCAACATGCCGGCGAGTATGCAGATTTTTTGAATGGTAGAGTGTCTTCCGGTGCACTGGTCAAAGAGTTTATAGCCGATAATGTTTTTCTAAAGTACGTTGGTCGTGCTTGCGAAATAGTGTTGTTCTTGCTGGCCACGATGACGATAGTGGAAATACTGGAAAACAACGGGTGTTTTGATTTTATCACCCAGCTGCTCAAAACGCGCAGCAGCAAGAAAATGCTGTGGGTATCGGGCATCATTACACTGATCATTTCAGCCAATCTCGACAACCTCACCACGACGGCGATGATGCTTGTAGCCATGCGAAAGATTGTGCCTAACCGCCGACAGCGCATGATCTATGGGTCCACAATAGTGGTGGCCGCCAACTGCGGAGGGGCATTGACGGTGATAGGCAGTCCTACGGGACTGATGCTATGGAACACGGGCTTGGTTGCTCCATCGAATTATTCAGCTGCTCTGCTGCTGCCCTGCCTTTTGGCATGGGCCCTTCCGACATGGTGGGTGGGCAGGCTTTTGCCGGAACATATTGACACCGAACCGGTAACGATGAGATACCGGGGCGATGACACCACGCTCAATGTGTGGCAGCGATTTGCGATGTTGATATTGGGTATTGGAGGACTTTGGTTTATTCCCACCTTTCATAATATAACGAAGCTCAGTCCATTCTTGGGTGCTTTGTGTGTGTTGTGCGTACTCTGGGTGATGAATGAGATATTTAACCGAAAACTGCTGAATATGGACAGCATGGGTGGAAGGCGAGTGCCCAAAGCCCTGTTTTATGGAAACCATCAGTTTATCCTATTTGTACTGGGCATGATCTTGGCTCTTGGAGTGGTAAAAGAGACGGGGGCCGTAGATGTGGTATGGGAATTTTTGCAGAGCCACCGTGTAGAGAATTGGTTGCTTGCTGCAAGTGCCGGTCTTGTCAGCATAGTGTTGGATAATTTCTCTACGGCTGCGAGTTTCATCACGCTGCAACCATCGGTCGAGCTGAACGATGCTTATTGGAAGATAGTTGCCTATATGTCGGCCGTTGGCGGTAATGTGCTTACTATAGGCTCTGTTGCCGGTATGGTGTTGATGCGTACCGAAAGACTGCACGTGGGCTGGTATTTTCTTCATGTGGGATGGAAAGCAGCTGTCGGCGCAGTAGCCGGTCTGGCGGTGCTTCTGCTCACGGTGTTGTAGCGTAATAATTGAAAAATAAAAATATTAAATACAATGAGTAGAATTAAGACAATAGGAGTTCTTACGTCGGGTGGCGATGCTCCGGGAATGAATGCTGCCATACGTGCCGTGACACGAGCCGGCATCTCCAATAACTTCAAGATCAAAGCCATCTATCGTGGCTTTGACGGACTGGTTAATGGCGAAGTAAAGACTTTCTCGACAGAAAATGTATCAGGTATTATCATGCAGGGTGGAACTGTGCTGAAGACTGCAAGATCTGTGGAATTCATGACTCCTGAAGGTCGTGAAAAAGCTCTGGCTACTATACAGAAGGAGGAAATAGACGCGCTGATAGTGATTGGTGGAAACGGCTCCCTGACCGGAGCAATGCATTTTGCCCGTGAAAACGATATTTGCTGTATCGGGTTGCCGGGTACCATTGATAATGACCTTTATGGCACTGATACCACTATAGGCTACGACACCACGTTGAACACTATTGTGGAATGTGTGGACCGCATCCGCGACACTGCGCAGAGCCATGAACGCATCTTCTTTGTGGAGGTGATGGGACGCGATGCCGGATTCTTGGCCCAAAATGCTGCTATAGCCTGTGGAGCCGAAGCTGCCATTATTCCGGAAGATTCTACGGATGTAGACCAGTTGGCACTGTTCATGGAGCGAGGCATTCGCAAATCGAAAAGAAGTTGTATTGTCATTGTGTCAGAAAGTCCGAAATGCGGTGCATTATATTATGCTGACCGAGTAAGAAAGGAATTTCCCACCTACGATGTGCGTGTTTCCATTCTTGGACACCTGCAGCGAGGTGGTCGGCCTTCGGCCCATGACCGTATTTTGGCCAGCCGAACAGGAGTGGGGGCTGTCGAGGCTATATTGCAGGGACAACGCAATGTGATGATTGGCATTCGCAACAACGAAGTGGTTTATGTGCCGCTTTCCGAGGCCATTCGTTCCGACAAGCCGTTCGATAGAAAGCTGATTAAAGTGCTCGGTGAACTAAGTATTTAATTGGGAAACTAAAGTTTGTTAAAAAGTGTTTGAGTTGTAAGAATATAATGTATATTTGTACTCATAAACGGTTTTAGGTGCCGTTACTTAATATAGAAAAACATTTAAAATAATAGCATATGTCACAAATTAGCGGACACATCTCTCAAATCATTGGCCCTGTAGTCGATGTATATTTTGATACAAAGGGTCAGGACTCGGAGAAGGTGCTTCCTAAAATCTACGAAGCTCTCAAGGTGAAGCGTTCTGACGGCTCCGACCTTATTGTAGAGGTACAACAGCATATTGGTGAAGATACAGTGCGCTGTGTAGCTATGGACAATACAGACGGTTTGAATCGCGGTTTGGAGGCCGTTCCTACGGGAAGTCCTATCACCATGCCTGCGGGAGAACAGATTAAGGGTCGTATGATGAATGTCATAGGACAGCCTATCGATGGTATGGGAGCTCTCGATATGAAAGGAAGCTATCCTATTCACCGTGAGGCTCCGAAGTTTGAGAATCTCTCCACACGCAAGGAGATGTTTGCGACCGGTATCAAAGTCATTGACTTGCTTGAGCCTTATATGAAGGGCGGTAAGATCGGACTGTTTGGTGGTGCCGGTGTAGGCAAAACGGTGTTGATTATGGAATTGATCAACAACATTGCCAAAGGACATGACGGCTACTCTGTTTTTGCCGGTGTGGGTGAGCGTACCCGTGAGGGCAATGACCTGATTAGAGATATGTTGGAGTCGGGCGTAGTACGCTACGGTGATAAGTTCAGAAAGGCAATGGATGAGGGAAAATGGGATCTTTCTCTTGTTGATCCGGAAGAACTGAAAAAATCACAGGCTACCCTGATTTACGGGCAGATGAATGAGCCGCCGGGGGCGCGTGCATCGGTGGCGTTATCCGGATTGACTGTGGCTGAGGAATTCCGTGATCATGGTGGCAAGGATGGTGCTCCGACCGATATCATGTTCTTTATCGACAACATATTCCGTTTCACCCAAGCGGGGTCAGAAGTTTCTGCCTTGTTGGGACGTATGCCTTCAGCTGTGGGTTATCAGCCAACGTTGGCTTCAGAAATGGGTGCCATGCAAGAGCGTATTACATCAACAAAGAATGGCTCTATTACATCCGTTCAAGCCGTATATGTGCCTGCCGACGACTTAACCGACCCGGCTCCTGCTACGACATTCAGCCACTTGGATGCAACAACAGTGCTTGACCGTAAGATTGCCGAGTTGGGAATCTATCCCGCTGTAGATCCGTTGGGCAGTACGTCACGCATCCTTGACCCATTGATTGTGGGGAAGGAGCATTACGATTGTGCACAGCGCGTGAAAGAAACGCTCCAACATTACAACGATTTGCAGGATATTATAGCTATTCTTGGTATGGATGAGCTTTCCGATGAGGACAAGTTGGTGGTAAGCCGTGCACGTCGTGTGCAGCGTTTCCTGTCGCAACCTTTCACGGTGGCAGAGCAGTTTACCGGAGTTTCGGGAGTGATGGTAAGTATTGAAGACACCATCAAGGGCTTCAACGCCATTCTCGACGGAGAGGTGGACAATCTTCCTGAACAGGCGTTCATGAACGTTGGGACAATAGATGACGCTATTGCTAAGGGCAAGAAGCTGATGGAACAGGCCAAAGGATAAGCGCTTATGTTGACTCTGAAAATTGTTTCTCCGGAAAAAATAGTCTATGACGGGCCATGCGAAAGCATTAAAGTGCCCGGAACATTGGGCTCTTTTGAAATCTTGAGCAACCATGCCCCAATTATTTCTTCGCTCGAAACAGGCATCGTGGAATATGTCACGGAATCGGGGAAAGAAACGTTGGAAATCGATGGCGGTTTTATAGAGGTATGTAAGAACGTTGTCAATTTGTGCGTGGAGGTATAGAGGTTGATAAAAGCACGGGAAGATGACACGAAAAGACATAGAACACATAGGTTGGCAGTATCGCAAACAAGGACTTATCTTGATTGGAGTGCTGTTTCTTGTGGCACTGCTTGCCGTGAATATCGGGCATTTCAACATTATTCTTACACCATTGATTATCAGTGCGACTTATGCTCTGGTATTTGAAATGTCAGAAGGAACAATATGGGTTAAGGTAGCTAAAAACTCCACAGAAAACCTGCCTAATTTCTTTTTGGGCGTGTCGGGGGTGAGGATATTGACAGCTCTGGCAGTGATGTTTGCTTATTATCTTGTTGCCGGTCGAGATGCAATGTTGGTTTTTTTTCTGGTTTTTGCGGTGTTTTATATTGCAATACTGGGACATCACGTGGCCTTTTTCCGCAAGCATACGGATATTTCAATAGACGAATAGAAAAATAAAAGAATAATGAAACATATAAAATCATTGCTTCTTCTAATCATATTGGCACTGTTACCTTTACAGCTCCGTGCAGCCGATGGTGAACAAGGGAGTGAGATTGATATACCGGAGATTGTGCTTGAACATCTTTCGGATGCGTATGAGTGGCATATTGCATCCTATAAGGGAAAGAGCCTTCACATCCCGTTGCCCATCATTTTACGTAGTAGTGCTACGGGAGAGTGGACTTTCTGTACGGCGGAAACATTGCCTGAGCCCTTTTATTTCGATGCAGAACATCACGGCAAGATATATGAGAAGATGGCTGACGGCACAACCGTGCGCCCGATAGACTTGAGCATCACTAAGAGTGTAGCTCAGATATGGATAGTGGTGATTATACTGATCAGCGTTTTTCTTTCTTGTGCAAAATGGTATAAGAAACGTGATGAGAAAAGCGAAGCACCGAAAGGGTTTGTCGGAATGATGGAAATGTTTGTGATGTATATCAATGATGACATCATAAAATCGTCTATTGGCGAAAAGCATTACCGCAGGTTTGCCCCTTATTTACTGACGGTGTTTTTCTTCATTCTTACTTGTAATTTGGTTGGACTGATACCGGTTTTTCCCGGTGGAGGAAATGTAACCGGCAATATCAACATTACGTTTTTTCTTGCCGTATGTACAATGTTGGCCATCAATATCTTTGGTAACAAAGCGTATTGGAAGGATATATTCTGGCCACATGTCCCTGTTTTTCTGAAGGCACCAGTGCCATTGATGCCGGTTATTGAACTTTTTGGTGTGTTTACCAAGCCATTCGCCTTGATGATCCGTCTCTTTGCGAATATGATGGCAGGGCATGCGATTGTCCTGAGTTTCACTTGCGTGATTTTCTTGGGATGGACGATGGGAGTTGGTCTTGGTTTGGGGTTGAATGCTTTCGGCATTATCATGTTGCTGTTCATGAATGCCCTTGAAATACTGGTGGCCTTTGTACAGGCTTATGTGTTCACACTGCTTAGTGCGGTGTTCATCGGTTTGGCTCATCAGGAAAGTGTCGCAGAGTAATATTACAGAAAATCTCGTGAAATTATAATGTGGAGTAACGTATGCTCCAACAAACGTAAACGAATAAATAATAAATAACAATTTAAAAAACTTAGAATTATGATTATTTCAACATTATTGGCTGCAGAAGGCTTGGCACAGCTGGGTACGGGTATTGGTGCAGGTATTGCTACGATTGGCGCAGGTATTGGTATTGGTAGGATTGGTGGCCAAGCTATGGACGCTATCGCACGTCAGCCAGAGGCTTCGGGCAAGATTCAGACAAATATGATTCTTACTTCTGCATTTGTTGAGGGCTGTGCGCTTTTTGCTATTGCAGCCTGTGCATTCTTGATCTAATAAAGAATATCAAATGGATAATTTACCATCAATATTAACGCCGGACTTAGGACTCCTGTTTTGGATGCTCTTGGCGTTCTTGGTGGTCTTTGGTGTTCTTGCTAAATTTGGTTTCCCTGCCATTACAAAAATGGTGGAAGACCGAAAGAAATACATTGACGAGAGTTTGCGCAAGGCACACGAAGCCTCAGAACGACTTGAGAATATTAAGCAGGAAGGTGAGTCCATGCTGCAAGAGGCTCGTGAGAAACAGGCTATGTTGTTGAAAGAAGCAACAGACACTCGCGATGCTATCATAGAGAAAGCTCAGGAGAGAGCGAGGGCAGAAGGTGCTCGGTTGCTATCTGATGCCAAGACGCAGATAGAGGCAGAGAAACAGAATGCTATTCGCGACATCCGCTCCCAAGTGGCAGAACTTTCTGTGAAGATTGCAGAGAAGATTGTCAAGCAACAGCTTTCCTCAGACGATAAGCAGATGGAACTGATAGACAAACTGCTGGATGAGGTTTCTGAAGATAACAAACGTGAACAATAAATGTGCAGCTTATGGAATTAGGTGTAATATCGGTTAGATACGCCCGTGCGCTGATGAAAAGTGCTACGGAGTTGAAGCAAGAGGACAAGGTTTACAAGGAGATGCAAGTGTTAGCACAGAGCTATATCCAAGTACCGGAGCTTCGCTTCACGATAGATAACCCCATGCTCGCCCAAGACAAAAAGCAAACTTTGCTCGAAACGGCTTGTGGAACTGAGGTTTCCGACCTGACGAAGCGATTCATTGCTCTTGTCTTGAAAGAGGGCAGGGAGAGCACCCTGCAATTTATGGCTGCCTCTTACATCACGCTTTATCGACAACAGAAGAATATCACTCGTGGAAGGCTCATCACTGCTACGCCGGTTTCTCCGGACGTGGAGGCAAAGATGAAGCAGATGGTGGTGAGTAAAACACGAGGTACCGTTGAGTTTAATACAGAGATAGACCCTGATATCATTGGAGGTTTTATCTTGGAGTATGATACCTACAGAATGGATGCAAGCGTAAAGACCAAGCTCAATACAGTCTTGACCGCATTGCGGAAATAAACAATAAATAATAACAATGTCAGATAAAATAAAACCAAGCGAAGTATCAGAAGTTCTTCTGAAGCAACTAAAAAACATCAGTGCCGACGAGAAGTTTGACGAGGTAGGTACAGTGCTTACAGTCAGCGATGGAGTGGCACGAATTTACGGTCTTCGCAATGCTGAGGCAAATGAGTTGCTTGAGTTTGAGAATGGTACGATGGCTATTGTCATGAACCTTGAGGAAGACAACGTGGGTTGTGTTCTGTTAGGGTCTACGGTTGGCATCAAGGAGGGACAGTCGGTGAAACGCACCCATCGCATTGCTTCTATCCGTGTGAATGACAGTTTTTTAGGACGTGTGGTTAATCCGCTGGGTCAGCCTATTGATGGCAAGGGAGACCTCGATTTAACAGAGTCTTTCGAGATGCCGCTTGACCGTAAAGCTCCCGGTGTGATTTATCGTCAGCCTGTAAAAGAACCTTTGCAGACCGGATTAAAATCCGTAGACTCCATGATTCCTATCGGACGTGGTCAGCGCGAGCTCATCATTGGCGACCGTCAGACAGGCAAGACAGCCATTGCCATCGATACTATTATTAACCAAAAGGGCAACTATGAGGCCGGTAAGCCCGTATATTGCATTTATGTTGCTATTGGTCAGAAAGCCAGTACGGTAGCGACTTTGGTAGAGACGCTGAGGGAACGCGGTGCTTTGCCATATTCCATTATTGTGAGCGCCACGGCTGCCGACCCTGCTGCCATGCAATATTATGCGCCGTTTGCGGGAGCCGCCATAGGAGAATATTTCCGCGATCGGGGATACCACGCCTTGGTGGTCTATGATGACCTCTCTAAACAGGCCGTTGCTTATCGTGAGGTTTCCTTGATTCTTCGTCGTCCGTCAGGACGTGAGGCTTATCCCGGTGATGTGTTCTATCTTCACTCTCGCTTGCTTGAACGTGCGGCACGAATTAACAATCAGCAGGAAGTAGCAGAACAAATGAATGACCTCCCCGAATGTCTCAAGGGACATGTACGTGGCGGAGGCTCTCTCACAGCACTGCCTATTATTGAGACGCAGGCCGGAGACGTGTCTGCCTATATTCCGACGAACGTAATCTCTATTACCGACGGGCAAATTTACCTTGAGTCTAATCTTTTCAACCAAGGTTTCCGCCCTGCCATCAATGTGGGTATTTCGGTATCTCGTGTGGGTGGATCGGCACAGGTAAAGAGTATGAAGAAGGTTGCCGGAACACTGAAGATTGATATGGCTCAGTATCGTGAGCTGGAGGCTTTTTCCAAATTTTCGAGTGATATGGACCCTGTAACAGCAATGACACTTGACCGAGGAAGAAAGAACAATCAGTTGCTGATACAGCCTCAATATAGTCCGATGCCAATGGGAGAACAAATTGCTATTCTCTATTGTGGTGTACACGGATTGATGCAAGGAGTTCCTGTAGAACAGGTGCGCACTTGTCAGGATCAGTTCCTTGAGCAGATGCGGTCGCAGCATCAGGATGTGTTGGATGAGCTTGCCAATGGTAAACTCGAAGACTCCAGCACCAAAACCATAGAGGAAGTAATGGGTAACATTATCGGACAATTTAAGAAAAAGAAATAGGATAAACTATGCCTTCATTAAAAGAGATCAAGACCCGTAGAGCCTCTGTTCAGAGTACTCGTAAGATAACGAGTGCTATGAAGATGGTTGCTTCGTCTAAACTTCATCATGCCCAGATAGCTATTCAGAATATGTTACCTTACTCCGAGCTGTTGGAACATATTCTCAAGGAGTTTCTGGCTTCTGAGCCCAATGCTCAGAGCAAGTTAGACGAAGAACGTCCTGATGTCAAGCGTGTAGCGTTGATAGTCTATTCGTCCAATGGCCCTTTATGTGGAGCATTCAATGGAAATATTATACGCCAGACAAAGCAGATAGTTGACGAGTATAAGGCTCAGGGTATTAGTGAGATAACTATATATCCCATAGGCCGAAAGATTGCTGAGAAAGTTGCCAAATTAGGCTGTAAGTCTGCTGGAAACTTCATGGAATTGGCTGACAAGCCTAATGCTCACGATTGCAGTGAAATTGCTAAAGAAGTAGCAAAGAAGTATGCCGATCATGAATATGATAGGGTAGAGTTAGTCTATCATCATTTTAAAAGTGCCGGCTCTCAAATTCTTACGCGTAAAACCTTCTTGCCTATCACTCTTTCTGTAGAGACTATTGGCGAAGACAATGATCGTGACCTTTCTTCCACATTGGCCACAGCTAAGGCTCAGGAATACCTTCGTAAGAAAGGGAAGAAAAGGGATGGCAGAAAGCAGGGAGAAGCTGAGCCACTCAACGATAATTTTATCGTGGAGCCGGATATGAAAACCGTGCTGAAGGTACTCATTCCTAAAATGCTCAACCTTATGGTCTACACAGCTTTGCTTGATAATGTTGCATCGGAGCATGCAGCCCGCATGGTGGCAATGCAGACCGCTACAGACAATGCTGATGAGCTTCTCAGAGACCTCAGCCTGCAATATAATAAGAGCCGTCAGGCCGCTATTACCAACGAGTTGCTTGACATAGTTGGTGGGGCTGTGGATAATTAGGACACTACGACAGATACAGATAGTAGGAGATAATCACCCTTGAGGTGTTTGTCTCCTATTTTTCGTTTTATCGTTTTCGTCGATTGAGCAGCTAAGTTTTTCGTTTTACTTTTAAATCCTATATAAACTATTGTTATCGGTCAATGGAGAACACAGATGATATTTACTGGGGAGATAAAAGCTCAGTAGGCATTTACTTTAGGAGCGCATTGTACGTCCTACGATAGTGGTAACCATGTATTCACAAAACAGGATTGAAAACAGAAAGTTGGATGTAGGAATTCTTCATTCTTCACTCCTCATTCTTTATTCTTCCCTTCTCATTCTTCATTCTTCTCTCCTCGTTCTTTATTCTTCATTCTATAAAATATATTTACCGTTTTTTGATCATTATTTTCGGGTCATCCAGCGCAAAAAGGGCTATGTTTTTTCGTCAAAATCGGGTCGGGTATTCCTAAAAATCGCAAGGGTGCTGCGATTGAGACTTTCTCATAACATGGTTAGGCCTTATCGTCAGCGCGGAAGAGCCTTAATCACACTGCGGTTGAAGCCTTGTCATCATGCCGTTTGATATTCAATCGCAAGCGGAAAAATAGGAAAATAAAGGTCGGTTTTTCAAAAACGCTGACTGTCAGGCGTTTATAAACTATCGCAATTCTCGCGTATTTTGGACGAGGGCAAACTTATTTTTAAATAAGCAAAAATTAGAGGACCTTTTGTTCATATAATTTACCATTTCTAATTCTTAAGAATCTGCCTTCGGGTCAAGAAGACATTTTCAAGATTAACCTTCAGGAGTGCGTGAACATACAGTCTCTGCTTTGATGCAAACGTTTCTGCGTAGGCATAGCCATTATTTCAAAAAATGAATGTATGACTGTTTATGTACCAATGGGTTAAGCCTAACAATAAAATGGATTTTTATGTTATTACAGCAGAGCCTCGAAGGAGTAATAAGTATGAGATAACTTAACCGTCTGTAATCGTGTGTGTAATCAGAGATTTTATCCTTTCTGTGGTTGGATTTTCAATAGCAAATAAGCAAGAACTATATATGCAAAATAGCGCGCTTTGCTTTCTTATTTTTATTTAGTCTAATGCTTGGTAGAGTCGAAAAATAGTCTTAACTTTGTAAGCATCTTTATAGGAGAAAATGCGGCTAAAAGGTAGCACAAACCAATGACAGAAGAGAATTCAACAATAAATCAGACAGTTAGAAAACGCAGGTCTACCTGGGCTGCCGCGAATGTTGGCAAAGGAAAAAAGCGCAAAGTGAAGCG
Organism: uncultured Bacteroidales bacterium; assembly: GCA_937995875.1. Taxonomy (GTDB): domain Bacteria; phylum Bacteroidota; class Bacteroidia; order Bacteroidales; family Bacteroidaceae; genus Prevotella. Next base: position 11,564 of record CALKIW010000119.1, read on the forward strand.
TAATATTCCGTCTGACTTAATCCCCATCGAAGAAGAGACTTGGTTGTTGCAGCCGATAGCGGTCACAATGATGCGCCATGATTATTCGCTCATCCAAATCAGAATTCTCGTAACGATTGTTGAGTTTATGCAAAGTAAACTCTATAGTATTCTGAATAAGAATTATAGACAGCCTGAAATTTTTTCGGACGCAGAACTGGATAACGACGGACGACTTGAAATCAAGACCCTGTTCAAAACACTTGGTGTAGACCCTAATCATTATCCGCAACTGAAAGAGAGCCTGAAGATGCTGGCTGCTATTCCGGTAGAGATTCCTTATAAAACCACTGACGGCAGGAATTACCTTAAAGTTACCAACCTTTGTGACGTCTATATTCCCGAAGACAGGGGCTTGTATGAGAAGTATGCCGTGTTGAAAATCGATCGTACGGTTGCTCAGCGGTTGGTATCTCTCGACTTGGGCTATCACAAGCTGGGCAAGCAGATTGTGTTTGCATGCCGCAATCGCTATACCCAGCGCATTTATATGTTTATCGGAAGTTGGCTCGACAAAGGGGGTACGCGTATCAAGACGGAGGAATTTCGCAAGATGCTTCGATTGGAAGATAGTTATAAGCGTTTCAGTGATTTTACTCGTCGGGTGCTCGAACCGGCTAAGGAAGAATTGAAGTCATTGGCTGAGAACGGTTTTTGTGATTGCTATTTCGATTACGAAAAGCGTTATAATCACGGACAACGTGGAGGAGAACCCGATGAGCTGCTGTTTCGTATCTATCGTCCGAAGAGCAAACTCAATCAGCAGTTGAATGATATTACCGATATGCAACGTAAACAATTTACCGATATGCTGGTGCGCTACTTCAGTTTTGATGCCAATGTGGCCAACAAGATGAGTGAGCGCATCACTCCGGAAAATTATCAGAGCGCAGTGAACAAACTTTTGGATCTGCGCAACAGACTGCGGTCAGACATCACCATCCACGATCGCGGAGCATACACCTATCGTGTACTTGACAATCTTTTTCGTGGTATTCAGGAATAAAATATAATTTAAAACAAAAATAAACAGTTCATGAAATCCAGAACATCAGATTGGTTTGAGACCAAGATAAAATATGATAAGACCCAGGAAGACGGGTCTATGAAAACCGTTGCAGAACAATATGTGGTGGATGCCCTGAGTTTTACTGAGGCAGAAGGAACGCTTATCGAAGAAATGTCAGCCTACATCAGTGGTGATTTCAAGATAGCGGGAATTAAGCCTGCACCTTATCATGAGATTTTTTTCAGCGACGACCCTAAGGCGGATAAATGGTATAAGGCCAAACTCTCGTTTATCACATTTGACGAGAAGAGCGAAAAAGAAAAACGTTCTACGGTGAATTACTTGATACAGGCTGCTTCTTTCCCCGGTGCAGTGAAAAGTATAGAAGAAGTGATGGGCGGCACAATGATAGACTACGTCATCACATCTGTGACAGAAACTCAGTTTATGGATGTGTTCCAACACACCATTAAGACAGAGAAAGAAGCGAGCGGCGATATGCGTGGAAACGATGTAGCAGAACAAATCAACAACAACGAAGCGTAATGGAAGTAGATGTTGCTAAAAACTTGAATGAAGTGCTTGGCAACCTTCCGAAGGGAGTACATTTGGTTGCTATCAGCAAGTTTCACCCCAACGAATATATAGAGGCGGCCTATGCAGCCGGCCAGCGGGTGTTTGGTGAGAGTCGAGAGCAGGAGTTGCGCGAGAAAGTGCAATCGTTACCTGATGATATAAGGTGGCATTTCATAGGCCACTTGCAGAGTAATAAAGTGAAATATATTGCGCCTTATATTTCTATGATAGACGCGGTGGACAGTGTTAAGCTCCTGAAAGAAATCAATAAGCAAGCGGGCAAGAACAACCGCGTCATTGATGTACTGCTCGAACTTCATATTGCAGAAGAAGAAACCAAATATGGTTTCAGTTTTGATGCGTGTCGAAACATGCTTCGGGATGGAGAATGGAAGCAGATGCAGAACATTCGTATCTGCGGATTGATGATGATGGCCAGCAATGTTGATGACGAGAGTCAGATTGCTGAGGAGATGAATATGGCGGCCGATTTCTTCGATGAATTGAAGCGTGACTATTTTGCCGATGCTGATTATTTTTGCGAACGTTCTTGGGGAATGAGTCATGACTATCGCATTGCAGTGAAGTGCCGTTCTACTATGGTAAGGGTGGGAAGCCTCATATTTGGCCCAAGAGTATATTAGTGCTATGGTAAAAAATAAAAAGTTCGACAACGCGCGCAAGATTCTTGACGGGTATCTCGAAGCAACAGCCAAACGAAGGACCCCTGAACGTTATGCCATTCTTAAGGCCATCTACAATATAGACGGTCACTTCACAGTAGATGAGTTGAATAAGCTACTGGAGAACGATAAGTTTGTAGTGAGCCGAGCCACACTTTACAATGCACTGCGGTTGTTTCAGAAGATTCATCTTGTGGTGAGACACCGCCTTGTAGACAAAACCAAATACGAGGCTGCATTGCGTAACGATTCCCATAGTCACCAGATCTGTACCATGTGTGGTAAGGTTACGGAAGTGGAGTTGCCGAAGGTGGAAGATGCGCTTAACGCATCGCGTCTCCGTCGTTTCAGAAAAGAGGGCTTTACACTCTATATCTATGGTGTTTGCAGCAGCTGCCAAGCAAAACTTACACGGCAGCGTACAATGAATGAAAGAAAACAGAATAGATCATAATAACTTTAATATAGCATATGAATACTGGAAAAGTTGATGTCCTGTTAGGACTGCAGTGGGGAGACGAAGGCAAAGGAAAGGTTGTAGACGTGCTGACTCCCAAGTATGATGTGGTGGCTCGTTTTCAGGGAGGCCCTAATGCTGGCCACACATTAGAGTTTGAAGGAGAGAAATACATTTTGCGTAGCATACCCTCCGGTATTTTTCAAGGGGGAAAGGTAAATATTATTGGCAATGGTGTGGTGTTGGCTCCCGACTTGTTTATGGGAGAAGCCAAAGATCTTGAGAAAAGCGGACATGAGTTGCAGTCACGTCTTCATATTTCGAGCAAAGCTCATCTGATCATGCCTACGCATCGTATTCTGGATAGGGCTTTAGAAGCTGCTAAGGGTAAGAATAAGGTGGGAACTACAGGTAAGGGCATTGGTCCGACCTATACGGATAAGATTAGCCGTAACGGTTTGCGCGTAGGAGATATCCTCAATAACTTTGAGCAGAAATACGCAGCACATAAAGAACGCCATCTGAAAATGCTGAAGTCCATGAATTGGACTGATTTTGAAGATTTGGAAAAGACAGAGAAGCTGTGGATGGAAGGCATCGAATATCTGCGCAGTTTTAAGATTGTGGACAGCGAACATGAAATAAACAAACTGCTCAAGGAGGGCAAGAATATATTATGTGAGGGTGCACAGGGAACGATGCTTGATGTTGATTTTGGCAGTTATCCATTTGTTACATCAAGCAACACCGTATGTGCAGGAGCTTGTACGGGACTGGGTATCGGTCCCAACAAAGTGGGTAATGTTTACGGTATCATGAAGGCTTATTGCACCCGTGTGGGCGCAGGTCCTTTCCCTACTGAACTTTTTGATGAGACCGGTAAACGTATTCGCGATCTCGGACATGAATACGGAGCAGTGACCGGACGTGAACGTCGCTGTGGTTGGGTAGATCTTGTTCAGCTACGCTATAGCATCATGGTGAACGGAGTAACCGAGCTCATTATGATGAAAAGTGATGTGCTCGACACATTTGATACCATCAAAGCATGTGTGCAATATGAATTGCCCGATGGAACGGTCACCCCTGATTTCCCATACAATATAGACCATGTGAAGCCTATCTATAAGGAATTAAAGGGATGGAAGACCGACATGACGAAATTTACCGACGAGGACCAATTCCCAGAGGAATTTAAAGCATACGTTTCATTCCTCGAAGCAGAATTGGAGACCCCAATCAAGATTATCTCTATTGGTCCGGATAGAAAGCAAACTATAGTAAGAAACAAATAATAATAATGGGACAAAACAAACCATCCATCCCTAAGGGTACACGAGATTTCGGGCCCGAAGAGATGGCTAAAAGGAATTATATATTCAATACCATTAAAGAAGTCTATGCTCTTTATGGTTTTCAGCAGATAGAGACACCTTCCATGGAAACCCTTCAAACCTTGATGGGGAAATATGGAGATGAAGGCGATAAACTGCTTTTTAAGGTGTTAAACTCCGGCAATTATTTCAAGGATATAACCGATGAGGAACTTCAGGAGCGCAATCCTTTACACTTGCAGACCAAACTCTGCGAGAAGGGACTGCGCTACGACCTTACTGTGCCATTCGCCCGCTATGTCGTGATGCACCGAGGAGAGTTGCAGCTGCCCTTCAAACGCTATCAAATCCAACCTGTTTGGCGTGCCGATCGTCCGCAAAAAGGACGTTATCGTGAGTTCTATCAGTGTGATGCTGATGTGGTTGGGTCAGATTCGTTGCTCAACGAGGTAGAGTTGATGCAAATTGTAGACACGGTGTTCCAACGTCTGGGCATTCGGGTGCTCATCAAGATCAATAACCGCAAGATACTTACCGGTATTGCTGAAGTCATTGGCGCACCCGACAAAATAGTAGATATTACGGTTGCTATCGACAAGTTGGATAAGATAGGGCTTGAAAATGTAAATGAAGAGTTGCGCAACGATGGTATTTCCGAAGAGGCAATAGCCAAGTTGCAGCCTATTATTGCCTTGCAGGGGACAAACGAAGAGAAGCTTGATACCATTACAAAGGTGCTGGAGGCTTCACAGATTGGTCTCAAAGGTGTGGAAGAAACTCGTTTTATCCTCGACACTTTGAAGCACGTAGGGTTGAACAGTGAAATTGAACTCGACCTCACGTTGGCTCGCGGACTGAACTATTACACGGGAGCTATTTTCGAAGTTAAGGCTCTTGATACCCATATAGGCTCTATTACGGGTGGAGGACGCTACGATAATTTAACGGGCATATTTGGTATGCCGGGACTGTCGGGAGTAGGAATTTCATTTGGTGCCGACCGTATTTACGACGTGCTCAACACACTCGATCTCTATCCTAAGGAAGCCGTTTCGGCAACACAACTGCTGTTTATCAATTTCGGCGAGAAAGAAACAGCCTACTGTTTGCCATTGATCGCCAAAGCCAGAGCCGCAAATATCCGGACGGAAATGTATCCGGACAAGGCCAAGATGAAAAAGCAGATGAGTTATGCTGATGCCAAACACGTTGCCTATGTAGCTCTTGCCGGAGACAATGAGATTGCAGAAGGCAAGGTGACACTGAAGGATATGACAACCGGTAAGCAGGAACTGATGACTATTGATGAAATAATAGACACCATCAACCAATAACGATGGAAAACTACTGAAGTATTGAGTCCTCGAATCTACGGACAGGATTCGGGGACTTTTCATATTAATCTACTTAGAATGATGAAGCGTTTTTATTCTTTTTGTCTTATGCTGACAACAGTGTTATGCTTAACGTCGAGCAAGAAACAAATCACAATTTTTATTATCGGAGACTCCACAGCTGCCGAAAAATCACACCCCGAAACCAATATGGAGCGGGGATGGGGCATGATGCTTCAAGGGTTTTTCGATGATGCAGTACGTGTAGACAACCATGCTGTAAATGGTCGATCGTCTAAGAGCTTTTTAGATGAGGGGCGTTGGCAGAAGGTTGTGGACCGCATTAAGCTGGGAGATTATGTTTTCATACAGTTTGGCCACAATGATGAAAAGCCTGCTGCCAACCGACATACCGAGCCGGGCACGACCTTTGATGCCAATTTGGCTCGCTATGTGGAGGAAACACGCGCCAAAGGCGGTATTCCCGTGTTGTTCAATAGTGTTGTCAGGCGCAACTTTTATAACAAAGTAGATGCCTCTGTAGACGATGAGTCATTGCGTGGTGTCAGTTATTCGGACGAGGTTGTAAACTCGGACACACTTGTTGATACACACGGAGCCTATAAGGATGCTCCCCGTCATGTGGCAGAAAGGATGGGCGTAGTGTTTATTGATGCCAACCAAATTACACATGATTTGGAGCAAGGGCTTGGAGTGGTAGGCTCGCGAAAATTACACATGTGGTATAAGCCCGGAGAAATCGCCGGTATGCCGGAAGGACGCAAAGACAACACCCATTATAACATATATGGTGCCCGAGTGGTTGCCGGTTTGATGGCCGATGCCGTCGCAAAACAAATCAAGCCCCTTAGAAGACACGTTGTGCATTATGATTATGTGGTGTCGAAGCAGGGACGAGGCAATTATATGGACTTGCAGACGGCCATCAATGCTGTCCCGGAAAAAGGCAAAACGCGGATTTACGTCGTGGATGGAGACTGGGTCTTATCCAAATGCAATCTTCAAAAAAAACGAATCAAACTGATTTGCTATCCGGATGCAACAGTGGATATCAGGTGATAGACAGCAAAGGTTAGTTCTGTTGTTTTTAAATATTTTCCATGTTATATATGTAATTTATACAAATTTTCTTGTACGAACGTATTATATTGCTTATCTTTGCAGGTGGATTATTGTTAAGAGTGTAATAGAACTTAGAGGTTATCAATATGAATCAAGATGCATATAATAGGTTGGTAAGTTGTGGGATCCGCCCTTCCATGCAGCGTTTGGCTATCATGGATTATCTGCTGACCCACCGCACACACCCCACAGTAGAAGAGGTGTATCAAGGTATATGTAAGGATATACGTACGCTGAGCCGTACAACGGTTTACAACACCTTGCGTTTGTTTTCCGAACACAATGCTGCAAGCATGATCACCATTGACGAACATCGAGTGTGTTATGACGGTGATGTTACTCCTCATGTGCATTTTTATTGCCGCAGCTGTGGCCGTGTTTACGATTTGTTTGACGAAGAAGCACCTCAGTTGGCTAAATCAAAGCAAATCGAGGGTCATGTCATTGATGAGATGCAGCTCTATTATAAGGGGGTTTGCAAGGACTGCAAGTCGCATCTAAGCTGATCTTTATTTTATAATTCTAATACGGAGCAGCCGTGTATATCGTTGGATGTACACGGCTGCTACTGTGTTACAGCTTCGCAAATGCAATAGGAAAGGGCATAGGTTGTTGTCAGCCTGCGCTTTTTAACAACCTTTTACGTATGATGTAAGAAGTATCATGTTTTAATTGTTTAACTTTGCATATCAAAGCATTAGATAATTATGATAGAAGTAAAGGTAAAGGATGCGGATTTGAAGCGTGCAGCGGAGGAAGGCATGGACGCGTTTGTGGCGGTGTTTACAGATGCCATACTCTGTGCTATTGGTGGTGAACTCAACGCTGACAATATGTCACAGCTCAATGCCGACCAGATAACTCTGTTGGGGTATGTTGCGCTACGGGATGAGGTGATGAATGGAGGTTTTGTGCAGCTTATCCACAATGGTTATGGAGCGTTTATATACAAAAATCCATTCGACAAGGCAATGCGTAATTGGGGAATCCGTGATTTATATCGTATTATCAACAAAAGCCACGCCTTTTACAATATGTATCATGAGGAAATAGAGCAAGATTACAGTCAGGAAGAGTTTGATGCTTTGTATGAGAAATACTCGGAATTCGATGATTTTGATGATGCTTTTGTTGAAAACGAAGAAGAATTCACCTCGCAAGTAGCTCATTATATCGATGAGCATATAGATAACTTTGCAATCATAGATAATGAACAAAAATAAGCCGGAGCCACGCAGGAAAGGCTCTGTACAGATAAGGAATAAGAAAGCGTCATTTGAGTATAGCTTCATTGATACTTATACGGCAGGCATTGTGCTGACGGGAACGGAGATAAAATCTATCCGTTTGGGCAAGGCCTCGTTGGTAGATGCATTTTGCTATATCAACAACGGGGAAATATGGGTGAAGGGGATGAACGTTTCGCCATATTTCTACGGATCGTATGCCAATCATGAATCTAAGCGAGACCGCAAACTATTGCTTACAAAAAAAGAAATACGGAAACTCGATGCAGACACCAAGTCGCCCGGTTTCACCATTATCCCTACTCTGATATTTATAGACGAGCACGGACGGGCAAAGGTTAGGATAGCCCTGGCAAAGGGAAAAAAAGAATTCGACAAGCGCCAGACACTCAGAGAAAAGGATGACAGGCGTGAGATGGAGAGAGCCATGAAACGTTTTTAACAAACTTTGAGCAGTTCTGTAAACATTGTTTCGAGGTTATGCGAGTTCATGTGCATGTCCCACTTTTCATGATGAGGTTACACAGATATTGGTCAGGCGAATGGCAACTCCTTTGAAGTAAAACGATTGATAACACAATAAAGTTGATATGATAAAGATGATAGCCCTGGATTTGGGCGGTGTCATAATTACAATGGACAATGACGAGCCGGTACGTCGGTTCAAAGAATTGGGTATTAAGAACGTGGAGCAAATGCTTGACCCTTATGTGCAATCCGGTCTGTTTGGCGATTTGGAACAGGGAAAAATCAGCGAAGAACAATTCAGGAAGGAGCTGAGCCGATATGCAGGTAAAGAGCTGACATGGGAAGAATGTCAGTATGGATGGAAAGGATACGTGAAGGAAGTGCCGCAGTACAATTTAGATGCCATGTTGAAACTGCGCAATATGGGCTTCCGCGTTGTATTGGCATCGAACACAAATGGATTCATGCAGGCATGGGCCGACTCAGAGGAATTTTCTCCGGACGGACATCCTATTAGCTATTACTGCGATGCCATGTATCGGAGTCATGAAATGCACGAGATGAAACCAAGCGACCGTTTCTTCCGATATATGCTTACCCATGAGAAAATGATTCCGTCCGATGTGCTGTTCGTGGACGACAGCGCACGAAACTGTGCTTCAGCCAGCCAGTTGGGAATGCACACTTTTTGTCCTTACAATGGAGCGGACTGGGTGAGCACTTTGTTTGATATGGTAGATAAAAACAAGGTGTAGATTTATTGCTTCAGATGAGACACTTTTGTGCTCATTGATTGTCGTTTCTCATAGATTATGAAATATCGAAGGAATGTATTTTCCTTTACAAATGCCCTTTTATATTTTGCGTATTTAAAAATAAACATGATTCCGTTTGAAATACGCTGAAAATACGGATATTTGTATTTGCTTGATTATCAGTGTTTTATAAAATGATGCTTGTACGGGCTTAATTCCGTTGCTTGCGATTGAATATCAAACGGCAGAGCGGCGGAGTACTAACCGCGATGCGCTTAAGCCTTTTCCGCAGTGCCGTTAGAGTTTAAGCGCACTGCGATTAGGCCTCCGTCATAGTGTAGGGAAAAATAGAACATGGAAACCGGACTGTTTTCATTCGCCGCAGACAGACAATGAGGCCGGAAACATAGCCCTTTTTGCTCCAGATGACACGATAAATACCACCCTAAAAATGGTAATCAAATTTTACATGAATAAGCATAATGGTGGAACAAAATCGGGAAAAGATGTACAATGAAACTTGATGAAAGATATGTTCGATGTTTAAACATGAGAATTTTATATTATCCCCAGATTGCTGAAACTAAAATATGAGGAAACCATGAGCAAAGAGATGTCGATTGTGTTTTGGTACTCAACCTTTTGTGCAGTCTGCAAAATAGTTTTGTCGAATGTTGAGAATTGGGTATTTTTTCAAGTTTATGTTATTCTGTTCATTGTAAAAGTATTACCTTTGCATTTGTTTAAAACTGATGATTATGGTTTTCAATAAAAAGAAAAGATGGCATAGCATACCAGGGCAGCCATTGACCGAACTCGACAAAAAAGTAATGTACTGGGAGAACAAGGGTAAACTTGTGCCTACCCGAGACATGATCAGAACTCCCGAACAGATAGAAGGCATACGCATAGCCGGCAAGTTGAACACCGGATGTTTGGATGCTGTAGAGGCAGCGATTTGCCCGGGTATGACTACTCAGGATATTGATGACATTTGCATGAAATATTGCGAGGAGAACAACTGTCATCCCTCTTGCCTCAATTATGAGGGTTTCCCCAAAAGCGTATGTACCAGTATTAACGAGGTGGTGTGTCATGGTATTCCCAAAAGCAGCGATGTCTTGAAAGAGGGCGATATTGTGAATGTGGACATGACGTTAGATTTTAACGGCTATTTCGGAGATGCCTCCCGCATGTTTATCATCGGAGGAAAAACCACTCCTGAAAAGGAACAGTTGGTGCGTGTCACTAAGGAATGTCTTGAGATTGGCGCAGAGGCTGCCAAGCCGTATTGCTTTGTAGGCGACATTGGACACGCAATACAGAAGCATGCTGAAAAGCACCATTATGGTGTGGTGCGCGACTTGTGCGGTCACGGTGTGGGACTGTCTATGCACGAAGAGCCGGAAATTCTGCATTATGGGCATCGCGGTACAGGGATGCTGCTTGTTCCGGGCATGGTCTTTACTATTGAGCCCATGATCAATATGGGCACATGGGAGGTATTTATCGATGCTGATGATCCTTTCGGATGGGAGGTGATTACAGGCGATGAGCAGCCGTCTGCCCAGTGGGAGCATACTTTCTTGATGACAGAAACTGGTGTAGAAATACTTTCACATTAAAAAATGCTTTGAACTTCGGGACGGTTGCTGTTTGCGTCAGCACAACCCCCTTGTATGCTTGCAAAGCAGAGGGGAAGATGTCGGAGTTCAATATTTAAAGTTAAAAAGTAGATCATGGATGTTTATATATTAGGAATAGAGAGCAGCTGCGACGATACGTCGGCCGCAGTACTCAAGAATGGAGTGTTGTTGAGCAATGTCACAGCTTCGCAGGATGTGCACCGGGCCTATGGTGGCGTAGTGCCGGAATTGGCCAGTCGTGCACATCAACAAAACGTTGTACCGGTGGTCGATCAAGCGCTTGCTTGTGCCGGAATTTCCAAGGAACAGTTGGCAGCCATCGCTTTTACGCGTGGTCCCGGCTTGATGGGGTCTTTGTTGGTGGGGGTGAGTTTCGCGAAGGGACTGGCCCGAAGCTTAGACATTCCCTTGATAGATGTAAACCATTTACAGGGCCATGTGATGGCACATTATATTAAGGAGAGTGAGGATGACAACCACATGCCTCCGTTTCCTTATCTCTGCCTGCTGGTTTCCGGTGGGAATTCCCAAATCGTGAAAGTCAATGCCTATAACGATATAGAAGTGTTGGGACAGACTATTGACGATGCAGCCGGCGAGGCCATCGATAAATGCTCCAAAGTGATGGGGTTGGGGTATCCCGGAGGACCAATTATCGATAAGTTGGCACGTCAGGGCAATCCGTTAGCTTATAAATTTTCAGAGCCCCATGTTCCCGGTATGGACTATTCTTTTTCCGGTTTGAAAACCTCATTCCTCTATAATCTCCGCGACTGGGTGGCTAAAGATCCCGACTTCATAGAGCATCACAAGGAAGATTTGGCTGCAAGTCTGGAACATACCATTGTAGATATTTTGATGCAGAAGTTGCGGTTGGCGGTGAAAGAAACGGGGATAAAGCATGTTGCAGTTGCCGGTGGTGTTTCGGCCAACAATGGACTGCGTAATTCCTTCCGCGAATATGCGGATAAATACGGGTGGACTATCTACATCCCCAAGTTCAGCTATACAACAGATAATGCAGCAATGATAGGCATTGTTGGTTATTACAAATATCTTGACAAGGATTTCTGTGCTATAAATGTACCGGCCTTTTCAAAAGTGACATTCAAATAATAAAGATGGAAATAGAAACCAAAGTATTAAGTCGTCGCATCCAAGACGCGCTGTATGACAATCAGGAAACTCTGGGTACTGCCGAAAGCTGTACGGGTGGGCGCATCGCAGAGGCTATCATTGCAGTGCCGGGCGCATCTCAATATTTTAAAGGTGGGATAATTTCGTACACCAATGAAGTGAAAGAAAATCTATTGGGCGTATCTCATGAGGTGCTCGAAGAACAAACTGCAGTTTGTGAAGATGTTGCCAAACAGATGGTAGTAGGTGCTTGTGAAGCACTGAATTGCACTTATGCAATTTCTGCAACGGGAATTGCAGGCCCAACGGGTGGTACAGCTGCTGTTCCCATAGGGACAATTTGGATAGGCTACGGGTCTAAAGATGATGTTCGGGCGTTTAAACTTTCAGAAGACTTCGGACGTGACATCAATTTGACTATAGCTACAAAGACAGCTCTGCAGCTCTTTCTGGAATTCTATAAAGAGAAGCATCCTGTTGAGCCAAAATCGGCATTTTAAGGATGTCTACAATTAAAATACTTTAAAAACGGTAATTAGCTGGGTATATGTTTTGCTGTTTTAGAAAATATTTGTAATTTTGCACACTGTTTGGAATAAGTATCAAAAATTGAAATCAAAAACAAAGAATAGCAATGTCTAAGATTTGTCAGATCACAGGAAAGAAGGCACAGGTAGGTTGCAATGTGTCTCACTCAAAGCACCGCACAAAGAGAAGCTTTGACGTAAACCTCTTCAGCAAGAAATTCTACTATGTAGAAGAAAACTGCTGGATTTCATTAAAGATCAGTGCTGCTGGTCTCCGTCTCATTAATAAGGTAGGTCTTGATGCTGCTCTGAAGCAGGCAGTTGCCAAAGGTTATTGCGACTGGAAAGACATTAAAATTATAGGAGAATAATCATTATGGCATCAAAAGGTAATAGAGTACAGGTTATATTAGAGTGTACCGAGATGAAAAACTCTGGTCTGCCTGGCACAAGCCGCTATATAACCACAAAGAATCGTAAGAACACTCCGGGACGTATGGAGCTTATGAAGTACAATCCCATCTTGAGGAAAATGACTCTTCACAAGGAGATTAAGTAATCTTGCATAAACATATAAAACGAAGATAAACTATGGCAAAGAAAGCGGTCGCAACCCTCCACGAAGGTTCGATGGAAGGTCGTGCATATACAAAGGTTATCAAAATGGTAAAGAGCCCCAAGACCGGTGCGTATGTTTTTGACGAGCGTATGGTACCCAATGAGGCTGTTAAGGATTTCTTTAAGAAATAAGCATTATCCTATATATAGGTAAAAAAGTCGTAAACGCTGGTTTACGACTTTTTGCTTTTTAGCCGGGCAATTTCTTTCCCGAAAATTATGGTATGGTAATTTCGCCGGCCAAAGACGTGTTCATCAGTTTTCTAATGGTGTGTGGGTCGTCGTATTCGGCTAACAGATACATGAGTTTTGTAACGGCAGCCTCTACGGTTGAGTCGTAGCCGGAAACCACGCCGTTTTTCATGAGTTGGCATCCGGTGCCGTATCTACCCATCTCGACTGTTCCGGCAACACATTGACTGATATTGACTACGACAACCCCATTCATGGAAGCCTCTCGGAGTGTCTGCGTCAGCCAGGGATATTGAGGTGCGTTGCCACTGCCGAATGTTCTCATGACGATACTCCGTATTTCTTTAGACCGCAGGACATTGTAGACAATATGCTCCTGCACACCGGGGAACAGACTGAAGACTACAACATTGGCATTCATATCGTAGTGAGGTGTCATGGGCTTGTCGAAGGATGGCTTCAGTATATGATGGTCGTGAAACTCAAAGCTCACACCGGCATCGCAGAGATGGCCATAGTTGAAAGATTCGAAGGCGTGAAATCCATTTGCATTTATTTTTGTGGAGCGATTTCCACGTATAAGCTGTCCGCTGAAATAGATACACACCTCCGGAACTCGTGCATTCCCATTCTCGTCTTTGATGGAAGCAAGCTCTAAGCTGGTAATGAGATTTTCTTTCCCATCTGTGCGTAGTTGTCCCATAGGCAGTTGCGAGCCGGTAAGGATAACCGGTTTGGTGAGGTTTTCCAACATGAAGGATAGGGCGGATGCCGTGTAGGCCATGGTGTCAGTACCATGTAGAATGACAAACCCGTCATATTGCTCATAATGGCGAGTAATAATGCGTACGAGTTGTGCCCATTTTTCAGGTGCAACGTCACTTGAGTCTATGGGAGGTGTAAACTGATAGACGTCGATATCGGTTTTGATAAGTTTAAACTCAGGCATGGAGGCAACGAGATGGTTGAAATCCAAAGGCTCTAACGCAGATGTTAGAGGGTTTTTGCCCATGCCGATAGTGCCACCTGTATAGATTAGTAATACTTTATTCATCTATCTATATTTTATGCAAATATAGTTAAAAGCCTTGACATTTCAAATAAAATATACTATTTTTGCAAAGTAAACTAAAACAAACAAAGCAAATCAAGAGTTATGAAACAGTTCATGGATGAAAACTTCCTGCTGGATACCCCAACAGCGCAGGAATTGTACCACAATTATGCGGCCAAGATGCCGATTATTGATTACCATTGCCACTTAGTGCCGGAGATGGTAGCTAAGGACCATAAATTCCGTAGTATCACAGAATTATGGTTGGGTGGTGACCACTACAAATGGCGTGCAATGCGTACGAATGGTGTCGATGAGAAATATTGCACGGGTGATACCAGCGATTGGGAGAAGTTTGAGAAATGGGCAGAGACTGTACCGTACACATTCCGCAACCCGTTGTATCACTGGTCGCATTTGGAATTGAAGACGGCGTTTGGTATTGACAAGCAACTCTCTCCCAAAACTGCGCGTGAGATATATGACGAGTGTAACGAAAAGTTGGAACTGCCCGAATATAGTGCGAGAGGACTGATGCGCAGGTATAACGTGGAATGTGTATGTACTACGGACGACCCGATAGACGACCTTCGCTGGCATAAGATGACGCGTGATAGTGGTTTTGAAATCAAGATGATTCCTGCCTGGCGCCCCGACAAGGCCATGAATATTGAAAAAGCAGACTTTGCCGATTACATGATGAAATTGTCAGAGGTGAGTGGGGTAGAAATAGATACGTATGCTCATATGATGGACGCATTGAAAAAGCGTCACGACTTCTTCTCAGAGAACGGGTGTAAGCTGTCAGATCATGGTATTGAGGAGTTTTATGATGACCCATATACGGATTCGCAGATAGAGACTATTTTCTCTAAGGCATTGCGTGGCTTGCGACTTTCTGCAGGCGAAGTGCGCCAATACAAGCACGCTTTCCTGAAAGACTGTGCCATCATGGATGCGGAGGCAGACTGGACACAGCAGTATCATTATGGGGCTATCAGAGATAACAATACTTTGATGTATAATCAGCTGGGACCCGACACGGGCTTCGATTCCATTGGTGAGTTCAATACGGCTCGTGCAATGAGTCATTTCCTCAATGAGTTGAATACAATGAAAAAGCTGACGCGTACCATTTTATATACGTTGAACCCATGCGCCAACGAAGTGATTGCAACGATGTTGGGCAATTTTCAAGATGGATCAGAGCCGGGTAAGATACAATTTGGATCGGGATGGTGGTTTAACGACCAGCTTGACGGCATGACTCGCCAGATGAATGCGCTTTCCGTGCTTGGTCTGCTCTCTCGCTTTGTGGGTATGCTGACCGATAGCCGTTCGTTCTTGAGCTATCCCCGTCATGAATACTTCCGCCGTCTGCTTTGTAATCTTCTTGGCAACGATGTAGAAAAAGGGTTGCTGCCCAACGACAAGGAAGCTTTGGCACGTATGGTGGAGGATATTTCTTACAACAACGCTAAGCGATATTTCAGATTTTCGTAAGAAGTAAATAGAATTAATCTCCATAGAGATACAATAATTATACATAAGGATGAAGGGGGTTGCTTCTTCATCCTTATATTTTATTTAATCATTTTACTTTACTTTAAATTATCATATCTTTTATTTGTCACTTCAAAAAATTAATATTAATTTTGCACGGAATTAGGGATCATAACTCAATTTTAACATGAAGAAATTACTGATATCTTTTGTTCTGCTCGCAATGATTATGTTTGTAGGAGGTTGTTCGAGTAGTAAACAAGTTGCTTATTTTCAGAATATTGACTCTATCAGCTTAGTTGCATCGCGTGGATTGTATGACGCGAGAATTATGCCAAAAGATCAATTGACAATTACGGTTTTAACCACTAATCCGGAAGCTTCTGCGCCTTTTAACTTGTCAGTGAACAACACTATTGGAACTAATGGGCGTTTGTCGACAACATCCGGATCTTTGCAGGGCTATCTTGTGGATAATAACGGAAATATTAATTTCCCTATCATTGGTACGCTTCATGTTGCCGGCAAAACCAAGACGGAGTGTGAGGAAATGATAAAGAATAAGGTGATGCCTTATTTGAATGCTAATGAAAATCCGATCGTTACGGTTAGAATGTCCAGTTATCGAGTAACGGTGATTGGTGAGGTTGGGCGTCCGAGTGTTGTTCCGGTTTCCACAGAAAAAATGAGCGTTATTGAAGCTTTAGCATCTGCCGGCGACTTGAGCATTTACGGTAAGCGTTCTAACGTTCTTTTGATACGTGAAGACGCTACGGGTGAAAAACATGCGGTCCGTGTTAATCTTAATGATGCTAACTTGTTTAACTCTCCATATTATTATCTGCAACAGAATGATATTATTTATGTAGAGCCCAACTCGGTCAAATCGAAGAACTCGGCTATAGGTAGTAGTACTACGATATGGTTCTCATTTATTGGCATTTTAACTTCTGTTGCTTCGTTAATAGTTAATATACTGAGATAAGAGAAAGTTATTGGGAATATACATAAATCAAAAATATGAAGAATTGGAATATTAATTTTTGCCTCTGTGTAATCTTTGATATTCCAATCTTTTTATATATATATTGCTGATAGTTGTGAGATTGATTGGAGAATATATATCTGCCAATAGAGCAATGTGCTTATGGTCTGATATAATTATAGATAGAATATTCTTAAAATAAATAATAAGATGAAGAAAGTAACCTTAGTATTGTCTGACGGTACGAAGTTTCATGGACAGTCGTTCGGGTATGATGCTCCTGCAGCCGGCGAAGTAGTATTCAACACTGCGATGATGGGATATCCGGAGTCGCTTACAGATCCCTCCTATGCAGGACAGATATTGACGCTAACTTTTCCCTTAATCGGTAACTATGGTGTTCCTCCTTTTACCATTGAAAAAAATGGACTCCCCACATTTATGGAGAGCGATCGAATATATGCTTCTGCAATTATCGTATCGGATTACTGTTCTGACTATAGCCATTGGAACGCAGTTGAGAGCCTGGGCGATTGGTTGAAACGAGAAAAAGTTCCCGGCATAACAGGTATTGATACTCGTCAGCTTACGAAGGTGTTGCGCGAACAGGGAGTTATGATGGGCAAGATAATATTTGACGATGAGCCCGATAATATTCCTGAAGCTGATTACGAAGGTGTGAATTTCGTAGACCAAGTATCATGTAAAGAAGTTATCCGGTATAATGAAGGGGCAGGAAAGAAGGTAGTCTTGGTTGATTGTGGAGTAAAGGCCAATATTATCAGAAGCCTTATAAAACGAGGTGTAGAAGTTATACGAGTGCCTTGGAATTACGATTATACTGATATGGATTTTGACGGATTGTTCTTGGCCAATGGCCCCGGTGATCCTGATACGTGTCAGGATGCCGTTGATATTATGCGTAAGCAGATGAGTATGAGTAATAAACCTATTTGTGGAATCTGTATGGGTAATCAGTTGTTGGGCAAAGCTGCCGGTGCAACGATTTATAAGCTCAAATATGGACACCGCAGCCATAATCAACCGGTGCGCCTCGTAGGTACGGAACAATGTTATACTACATCTCAAAATCATGGGTACGCTGTTGATGCATCAACACTTGGAGAGGATTGGAAGGAGTTGTTTGTGAATATGAATGATGGCTCCAACGAGGGCATTCGCCATAAGTCTAACCCCTGGTTTACCAGTCAGTTCCATCCGGAGGCATGTTCGGGATCTGTGGATACTATGTTTATGTTTGATAAATTTGTAGAAACCTTAAAGTAATTAAGTCATGAAGGATACAGCTATTAAGAAAGTTTTATTGTTAGGCTCCGGAGCATTGAAGATAGGTGAAGCCGGAGAATTTGACTATTCTGGCTCTCAGGCTTTGAAAGCATTACGGGAGGAGGGGATAGAAACTGTTCTTATTAATCCTAACATTGCAACTGTACAGACATCGGAGGGCGTTGCCGATCAGATATATTATCTTCCTGTTCAACCTTATTTTGTCGAACGAGTAATTGAGAAAGAACGTCCTGATGGAATTCTTCTCAGTTTTGGAGGACAGACTGCACTAAACTGCGGAGTAGAGTTGTATGAAAGCGGAGTGCTTGAGAAGTATAACGTTAAGGTGATGGGTACTCCTGTTCGTGCCATTATGGATACGGAAGACCGTGAGCTTTTCGTTGAAAAACTTGATGAAATTAATGTCAAGACCATTAAGAGTGAGGCTTGTGAAAATATACAACAAGCACGGAAGGCTGCTCACGATTTGGGCTATCCTGTTATCATCCGTGCAGCTTATGCCCTTGGGGGACTTGGCTCCGGCTTTGCAGACAACGACGATGAACTGAACACAATATGTGAGAAAGCATTTGCTTTTTCTCCTCAGGTGCTTGTGGAGAAGAGTTTGAAAGGTTGGAAGGAAATTGAATATGAAGTGGTGCGCGACCGGTATGACAACTGCATCACAGTGTGTAACATGGAGAATTTTGACCCGTTAGGCATTCATACGGGGGAATCTATTGTTATTGCGCCGTCTCAGACACTCTCTAATCGCGAGTACCACAAACTACGTGCTTTGAGCATTAAGATTGTCCGTCATATCGGTATTGTGGGCGAATGTAATGTTCAGTATGCGTTAGACCCTTCCAGCGAAGACTATCGGGTGATTGAAGTAAATGCCCGTTTGAGCCGAAGTTCAGCTTTGGCTTCCAAAGCCACAGGCTATCCTTTGGCTTTTGTAGCTGCTAAGTTGGGTATGGGTTACGGCCTTTTTGAACTTAAAAACTCCGTTACCAAGACTACCAGTGCATTCTTTGAGCCTGCTCTCGACTATGTTGTCTGTAAAATTCCACGATGGGATTTATCAAAGTTCCGTGGCGTTGACAAAGAACTTGGCTCCAGTATGAAGAGTGTTGGAGAAGTGATGGCCATCGGACGCAACTTTGAAGAAGCCATACAGAAGGGGCTTCGGATGATAGGGCAGGGTATGCACGGTTTTGTGGAAAACAAAGAATTGGAGATAGACGATATCGACGCTGCTCTTAGAGAGCCTACAGACAAGCGGGTTTTTGTGATTTCCAAAGCTATGCACAAAGGCTACACGATAGATCAGATACATGACTTAACGAAGATAGATAAGTGGTTCCTTTGCAAATTGAAGCATATTATTGATATTGATGAAGAATTGAAGAAGAACAATATCAATACACTGGACCCTGAACTTTTGCGTGAGGCTAAGGTTTATGGCTTTACCGATTTCCAAATCGCCCGCGCCGTAGGACTTGAGAAAGAGATGCCGCATATGCACCAAGCTGTTCTCGTGGTGCGCAATCTTCGTAAGAGTTACGGCATTCTTCCTGTTGTAAAGCAAATTGACACGCTTGCGGCAGAATATCCTGCGCAGACCAATTATCTCTATGTAACTTATTCAGGTGTTACCAGCGATGTGTCTTTCTCCAATGACAAACGATCTATCATCGTATTGGGGTCAGGCGCGTATCGCATCGGTAGTTCTGTAGAGTTTGACTGGTGTGGCGTCCAAGCACTCAATACTATCCGCAAACAAGGGTATCGCAGTATCATGATTAATTATAATCCTGAGACCGTTTCCACGGATTACGATATGTGCGACAGGCTCTACTTTGACGAGCTGACTTTCGAGCGTGTTATGGATATCATCGAGGCAGAGAACCCTCATGGTGTGATTGTGTCTACCGGAGGTCAGATTCCAAATAATCTTGCGATGGCTCTTGACGCACAGAATGTACCTATTCTTGGAACATCGGCTCGAGATATAGACAATGCTGAGGACCGTGCTAAATTCTCCAGTATGCTGACACGCAATGGCATTAACCAACCGGAGTGGAGTGCATTGACTTCAATGGACGATATAGACCAATTTGTGGAGCGTGTAGGCTTCCCGGTGCTTGTTCGTCCCAGTTATGTGCTTTCCGGTGCTGCAATGAATGTTTGTTCCAACAAAGAGGAATTGGAACGATTCCTTAAATTGGCAGCCAATGTCAGCGAGGATCATCCCGTTGTTGTGTCCAAATTTATAGAGCATGCCAAGGAGATTGAAATGGATGCTGTGGCAAAAGATGGAGAAATATTGGTTTATGCTATTTCGGAACATATCGAATTTGCAGGAGTCCACTCCGGAGATGCAACTATCCAGTTCCCGCCGCAGAAACTTTATATTGAGACATTCCGCCGTATTAAGCGTGTGAGCCGTCAGATTGCCAAAGAACTGCACATATCCGGGCCGTTCAATATTCAATTTATGGCACGGGAGAACGACATCCTTGTCATAGAATGTAACCTCCGGGCAAGTCGTTCGTTCCCGTTCGTGTCAAAGGTGTTGAAGCTGAACTTCATCGATTTGGCCACCAAAGTTATGTTGGGAGTACCTGTCGAGAAACCTAACAAGAATCTCTTTGATCTTGACTATGTGGGGATTAAGGCCAGCCAGTTCTCATTCAACCGCTTACAGAAGGCAGACCCTGTGCTTGGTGTGGATATGAGTTCTACTGGTGAAGTTGGCTGTTTAGGTGATGACACCAATCAAGCATTACTTAAAAGTATGCTCTCTGTAGGCCAGCGGATACCTAAGCATACCGTATTGCTGTCCACCGGTGGTGCCAAGCAGAAAGCCGAAATGCTTGATGCAGCCAAGATGCTAATTCAGCATGGATATGAACTTTATGCCACAGGTGGGACTTCAAAGTATCTGAAAGACAACGGTATTGACAACACGTTGGTTTATTGGCCTTCCGACGAGGGCAAGGAGCCGCAGGCTCTTACCTTGCTTCATGAAAAGAAGATAGATATGGTTGTCAATATCCCTAAGGATTTAACAACTCACGAACTGACCAATGGTTACAAGATTCGTCGTGCGGCCATTGATTTAAATATTCCTCTCATTACAAACAGCCGTTTGGCAGGTGCGTTTATCACAGCCTTCTGCACATTGAAACCGGAAGACATAGATATTAAAGCATGGGGCGAATATTAAGAGAAAAAATGAAGGCAGGAATTCATTCCTGCCTTCATTTTTTCAATCTCTCTTATACTTTAAAATAAGAGGATATGTTTATAATCAATTAATTATAGGCGTGAAAGGAGGCCATGTTCTTATAGCGACGCTTCATCATTCGACTGTATATGTTTCGTAGCCATATTTTGTGGGTTGCTATAAAAACGACTCCAATGCCCATCATCACAATCCACGCATAGGTGTTGTCGAGGAACGATTCCAACACACTGATTGTGATTAACGGCAGACTGAATGCGGCTATTTCTTCTAAAATCTGTATATAGTTATTATCCACTCCTCCCTTACTGGTAAACTTCTCGTTCAGGGGAATGGTCTTGTTATTATATACTGCGACTTGCATGAGGAGAAAATGTTGGAAACCGGCAGTAAAAATGCCGTAGGACACAAGCATCATGATGTCCCATTTTCCTACAAATACCATTGGCAGCATCAGCACGAATGGGAAAATAAGCAGAAGGCAGAAGAAATAGTATTTCGCTGTCAGCAATTTAAGAATATTCTCCTTGTGCACCATAAGTACGTCTATGTAGTTTCCCTCAAATCCCATGATTTTAACCAATATGGTTGCGGCGTATATCACAAAGTTGTAAATACACCAGAAATTGGTCATAAATTGCGTGTCATAGATTTCGGTGAATGATATAAGCGCACTGATAACGATAATGACGATGGTTGCTGTAATAAAGTTTTTACGTGGATTTTTGTTTCGGCTCAGGCTTTTTACTTCAAGTTTCAAATATTCCCCCAATTCCCCCAACTTATTCAGTGCCGTGAAGCTATAAACCTTGATGGGTTTAGCGTCTTTCTCTCTCCCCAACTCCTGCATCACACTGTTGTATTGCAGCTTACGATTTAAAATAATGAGCGTACCCAAAATGATGACTGCCAATAGATGGGGAATAAAGTTTGCCGTGTCCATTCCCGCCCCTATCTTGGCATAAGTTCTTAGAAAATAGTCGAAGTCGTTAATGAGCCAGGGACTGATAATGATTACACTCATTCCTATGGGGAGCAACCACCATATTGAATGATGTGTTGTTAATGTCCTGACAATAGAGTAGGCCTGACTGTCAGCAAGAATGATGATGTAAAAGAAGAAAAGCAATGACAGTGCAGATAACAGACCGTAGCTGAACACCACCGACATTAAGCAGTAGGGTACCAACAATGTAAACCAAACCGCATTGCCCCAGTTGAATAGCGATGTAATGATAAAACTGTCGATGCACGCATATTTTGGGATGGGCAGCAATACATAAGGCTTGATGATTTGGGATGGAGTTTGCTGGGCAATAAACCTCACCCAGAAGTCTGCCAGCAGAATGAATGGCGATACAGCCATGATAAATTCCAACGACGTGTATCTTCTGGAGTCATTGGCAGTCAGTGCAAGCATAATGGCAAGCATGATGAGATACACTATCATGCTTGCCATCGTTATACCGACAATCCATTTTGCGGCCTTGTTGGCTTCGAATATTGGGTCTCTCCGTTCTGCTAACTTGCGATGGCGACGCAACTGCTTAAATAGTTGCTGAAAGGAAAGATTCGATTTCATGGCTTCGTTAGGATTGGAGTTTTTTGATGATGAATCGATTATCTCAAATCAATGACTTCTGCCGTAGGAAAGTCTTTGGCATTAAACACAAACAAACCATTAGGCAAATTTTTAGTATTAAAATTTGAAATGGTTATAGTTGTCCATCTGCCGTTTTCACGCATCTTGATTGTACTTGGTTTGTAAGTACTCTTGTTGATGGTGAGATATACCTCCTGCACGGTGCGTTGTTTGTTCTGTGCAGTCATGCGTACCTGATAGTTTTCTCCTTTCGAAGTCATTCCCAGTGTGTATCCATTTCTGTACATAGTGATGAAAGTGTATGGATTCATACGCATGCGCTGAGCTTCTGTCGGTGTGGTGATGTTCACTTCGTCGGTTGATTTCAGATAACTCCACTGGGTTTTTCCGTTAAACCACACTGTGGCCTGACTGGTGCGGGCATGAAACTTGTTGCCCTTGATGGAAATGCTCCCTGAAGTGGAGCCCATGTTAGAACTCGATATTTTGAAATCTGCGGATGCACCGCCCCTGTTGCCAACAACTGCGGCAGTCTTGTCCAAAACTCTCCGCGCTTGCGTTGCATTTTGTGCACTTACACAGAGCGTGACAAATACCATTAATGTAATGAGAATTGTTTTCTTCATGTTCGTTTTATTATTTCAATATCGAGAACGTTGTTTATCTTTATAATGTTACCCCAATTAATATCGTTTAACCCTTTCAATTACCATGAATCTGTATCAACAAAGCATTGAGGCTGTTTTCGTCAGTAATAAGCACTTCACGCGGCTTGGAGCCTTGGGCAGCACCAACAATTCCGGCAGACTCCAACTGGTCCATCAATCGTCCTGCACGGTTATAGCCAATAGAGAATCGACGTTGAATCATGCTGGTGGAGCCTTGCTGGGTAGTGACGACAGTGCGGGCAACCTCATCAAAATAGGGGTCCAGACTCATCGAGTCGGCTGAACTCATGCCACCCGCAGCGTCATTTCCATCATCGGGCTCAGGCAATTCCATTGGGTCTACGGGTCCCGGCTGGTCTGCGATATAGTTGCAGATGGATTCTATTTCAGGGGTGTCTACGAATGCACATTGCAGACGCACAGGCTCCCCACCTGCCAAGAACAGCATATCACCACGTCCAATAAGCTGGTCGGCTCCCGTAGTGTCAAGAATGGTACGCGAGTCTATTTGTGCCGTCACACGGAAAGCCATACGTCCGGGGAAGTTGGCTTTGATGTTTCCTGTAATTACTTTGGTGGTTGGTCGTTGCGTGGCAATAATCATGTGGATGCCGACAGCACGTGCTAATTGGGCAATGCGTTGTATCGGAAGTTCAACCTCCTTTCCCGCAGTCATGATAAGGTCGCCAAACTCGTCGATGATGACTACAATATACGGCATATAATCGTGCCCATCTGTCAGCCTCAGCTTATGATTGATAAACTTTTGATTATATTCATCGATTTTTTTCACCTGAGCCTTTTTCAACAAGTCGTAGCGGTGGTCCATCAGTTTGCACAGGGAGTTAAGGGTGCGCACCACCTTCTGTACGTCGGTTATGATAGGCTCATCCTCGTTTTCCGGCAGCGCTGCCATATAATGGGGAGCAATCTTGTTGTAGATGCTGAACTCCACCTTCTTTGGGTCTACCAACACCAACTTCAGCTCGTTGGGATGTTTTTTGTAGAGCAGCGATGATATGATAACGTTCAGTCCCACCGATTTTCCCTGTCCTGTGGCACCGGCCACAAGCAAGTGGGGTATTTTGGTTAGGTCTGCCATATACACCTCGTTGGTAATGGTCCGTCCAAGTGCCATTGGTAACGTCATGTTCGAGGTCTGGAACTTCTTGGTGTTCAGCACACTTTCCATCGACACAATCTGTGGCTTTTGGTTTGGCACTTCAATACCTATGGTACCTTTCCCCGGTATAGGGGCAATGATGCGTATTCCCAATGCAGCAAGGCTTAGCGCGATGTCTGCTTCCAATCCTCTGATTTTCGATATACGGACTCCTTCTGCCGGAGTGATTTCATAAAGGGTGACAGTAGGTCCTACGGTTGCGTTAATCTTGCTGATTTTTACGCCAAAGCTGTTCAACACTTCAACGATTCGGGTGTTGTTGGCTTTGATTTCATCCATATCAATCAAGGGCTTATTGTTGTATTTCTTCAACAAGTCACAGGTTGGGAACTTATAAGTAGTAAAGGGCTCCCACGGATTGATAGGAGTGCTGAGCCGTTCTTTCTCTGTGAGCACCTTGCCCGAAGCCCTGTCTTCCTGCTTTATGGCGTCTACTGTGAGATTATCCGGGTTGGTAACGTCGGGTTGAACATCTGCTATGACGGGCTTAATGGGAGCGTTCTGCTGTGCAGGCTGACTTCCCTGATTCATGTCTGTCAGATCCACGACAGTAGGCTCGTCGTCGTCTTGATCATCCGGTTGGTCGATAATCTCTATATTATCTGAATCCCCAAACACTTCCGTGTCGTTTTTGGAAGTGTGGTTGGTGACCGTGAATTTCACCTTGTCGGTGATATATTTCACCGGATTTATGGCCTTTCTCACAACCTCTATGGTTTCCGCGCTGAGATAAGTTAAAAATCCGAGAGCCACAATGAGCAGAATGGCAGTAAGTCCCGGAGGGCCAATCATGTTTTCCATTTGCTGTACGCAAAACAGTCCGTGGTTACCTCCCGGATTGAACACTTGGTTGCCCATGAGCGGAGTGAGAAATTTCGCAAACGTAACCGAAGCCCATATCATGACCAAAGCCGTTCCCAAAAACCATTTCCACAGATTGACGGAATAGGCGCGCATAAGCCTCAATGCTGTCAGAATGAGGAATACGGGAATCAGAAAAGCCGGCAAGCCAAAGTTTATGGTGATGAGATAATAGGAAAGTATGGCCCCAAACGACCCGCAGTAGTTGGTGAACTCCTGATGTCTGTTCATCCATTCGCCGGGTCGTAGGTTCTCAAGCATACTCTGGTCGGCCTGACCGGTGGAAAAATAGGAAATCATTGCTATTATCATGAATATGGCAATAGCAAATAGGATAAGTCCTAAAAAGAAATCTGTCGTCTCGTTACCGAATATATATTTGATGCCTATTGCTTCGCTAAAGCTTTTCTGCTTGCGTTTAGGTCTCTTTTTTACCATTATTTCTATACTTCTTATTCTATCTGCAAAAGTAATAGATTTTGGTTGAATCCCAAAAGAAAAGTTGCTTAAGTTTTGTGTTTCCATCCCTATAAATTATGCAATAGCATCTCTGTAGTCAGAGCATCTGTTGTATAGGGCAGATTCTGTAAATCATCATCGTAAATTCTGCCTATTTGATTTATTGTGAAATTCTGCTAATTTTTGACTCTGTTTTCGGTGCAAAAGTGTATGCGCACTCTTTCATGTTGCCCGATATTTCATACTTGACCAACCCCAGCTGCGTTTTTTAAGTGTAAAATTTACTTACCATTTTTGGGGTGTTGTTTTCCGGGTCATCTGGAGCAAAAAGGGCTATGTTTCTGGCCTCATAGCCTGTTCGCAGCGTATGAAAATAGTTGTTTTTACATGTTTTATTTTCCATCTTACAGTGGCGAAGGCCTAATCGCAGTGCGCTTGAGCTTTAAAGGCACTACGAAAGAAGCTTAACGGCATCGCGGTTACTATGTTTTCATGGTGCCGTTTGACATTCAACCGCAGATGACGAGATAAGGGTCAAAAGTGCATCTTTTTAGAAGGCGTTGATAATCAGACCGCTACAAACTTTCGCATATTTTGCATATTCTGAGCGAAACTAAATTGTTTTTAGAATACTCGAAGCATACAGGAGTGTTTGTAAATAAAAATACTAATATCTTATATTCTATTTTTCGATTTGTCTGCGATGACAGAGGCCAATATTAGAGATAATGGGAAAAATGTCGCAAGAATCTATGTTTTATTAGTCGTTTTTTTATACATTTGCACATTGTAATAGTTTGCAATGAAGAAACAGATCTATAGCAAATTCGATAAAAAGGAGATAACAGCTTTACCTAAAGTGACCTTTCCGGGCCGAATCATATCGATTATTACGGCAAGCGAGGCCGAGAAAGCCGTAGATTATCTTTTGTCGAGTGATATATTGGGAGTAGACACTGAGACGAGACCCTCCTTTCATAAAGGCGAACAACATCAGGTTTGCTTGCTTCAGGTGGCTAATCGTGATACGTGTTTTCTTTTCAGGCTCCACAGGACAGGCATTACCCCTGCTATCAAGCGGTTGTTGGAAGATACGACGGTAAAGAAAATTGGTCTCTCGTGGCACGATGATATTCGTGGCCTACAGGCACGTGAGCCTTTCACGCCGGGCCTCTTTATAGACTTGCAAGACGTTGTGCCGACAATGGGCGTACAGGATTTGAGTCTTCAGAAGTTGTATGCTAACTTTTTCCACAAGAAAATTTCCAAACGCCAACGTCTTTCTAATTGGGAAACGCCGGTCCTCAGTGAACGTCAAAAACAATATGCGGCAATCGACGCATGGAGTTGCATTAATCTCTATGAAGAGTTTGTGAGACTGAAGCGGACGAAAGATTATGAATTGATTGAGGTGCCGGAGCCGGAGGAGCAGGTACAGGAAAAGGCTGTAAACACATCAGAAAACACCCCAAAGGCAAAACCAAAAAAGACTAAGCGCAGAGCAACTAAGGCAAAGACCGGTCGTAAGAAAAAGAAGACCGCAGGGTCGGTTTAATCGTTTAACAATCCTATCATGGCAGATACATACAAAAATATATATTTGAAACGTGGCAAGGAGGAGTCGCTCTTGCGTTTCCATCCGTGGATATTTAGTGGTGCAATTCATCATACCGACGAGGGAATCGAAGAAGGCGATACGGTACGTGTCATTTCGTCCAAAGGCAATTTCATTGCAGTGGGGCATTATCAAATAGGCAGCATCACCGTGCGGGTGTTGTCGTTCCGTGATATTGTAGTTGATGACGAGTTCTGGGCATCGCGGTTTGAAGCAGCTTTGCAGATGCGTCTGCATATCGGCATCGCGGATAATCCGCAGAACAACACCTATCGTTTGATACATGGCGAGGGTGATAACCTGCCGGGACTGATTGTCGATTGTTATGGCACGACAGCAGTGATGCAGGCCCACAGTGTGGGGATGCACGTCTGTAGAGAACAGATTTGCAGGGCTTTGATTCGGGTGATGGGTGATCGCATTCAAAACGTTTACTACAAAAGTGAAACTACGTTGCCTTTTAAGGCTGCACTCGGACAGGAAAATGGTTTCCTCTATGGGGCGACCGACGACAACATTGCGGTAGAAAACGGCTTGAAATTCAATATTGACTGGCTGCGCGGACAGAAGACAGGATTTTTCGTGGACCAACGTGAAAACCGATCATTATTGGAACACTACGCTCGGGGAAAGAGTGTGCTCAACATGTTCTGCTATACAGGAGGGTTTTCGGTATATGCCATGCGCGGTGGGGCCAAGCTGGTACATTCGGTGGATAGCAGTGCCAAGGCGATAGAACTCACCAACCGTAACGTTGAATTGAACTTCCCGGGCGACAGTCGGCATGAAGCTTTTTGTGACGACGCATTCAAATATATGGATGCCAATGACGACAAATACGACCTTATTGTCCTCGATCCGCCTGCTTTTGCAAAGCATCGAAGGGCATTGCACAACGCATTGAAGGGGTACACCCGGCTCAATGTGAAGGGGTTGGAACGCATCAAGCATGGTGGCATTCTTTTCACTTTCAGTTGTTCGCAGGTGGTCACTAAGGATAATTTCCGCAATGCGGTATTTACGGCGGCAGCACAGACAGGACGCAAGGTGCGCATACTGCATCAGCTGCATCAGCCTGCCGATCACCCCATCAATATATATCATCCGGAGGGCGAGTATCTGAAGGGATTGGTGCTCTATGTAGAATAAACAAACGGTATGAGTTTCTCTCGTAACATATCACATTATATCTGCCGTTATGACCTTATGTATCATGACGGTTTTTATTTAGTTGCGCTGTCGGGTGGTGCCGATAGTGTGGCCTTGTTGTGTGTGTTGAGAGAGTTGGGCTATCGGTTGGAGGCTGTCCATTGCAATTTTCATTTACGGGGTGAGGAGAGCAACCGTGATGAAAACTTCTGCGTCTCGCTGTGCAGTCAAATGAACATTCCGTTGCATCGCGTACATTTTGACACACAACTTTATGCCGAAACACATAAGGTTTCAATAGAAATGGCCGCACGGGAGTTGCGTTATCGCTATTTTGAACGGTTACGAGACGACATGAATGCTGCCGGCATCTGTGTTGCTCACCATCGTGACGATCAGGTGGAAACGGTGTTGCTTAATCTTGTGAGGGGTACCGGCTTGATGGGATTACAAGGTATGAAACCGAAAAACGGCTATATTCTGCGTCCCATGTTGGCTGTTTCGAAAGCGCAAATCTTAACTTATCTGTCTGACATTCATCAGGAGTTTGTAACGGATAGCACAAACTTGGAAGATGACGTGATGCGCAATAAGTTACGGCTTAAAGTTATACCTTTGCTTGAAGAGATGAATCCGTCGGTGGCGGATAATATTCTGCGTATGACGGAAAACCTATGTGAAGCTGGAAAAGTGGTGGACGGGGCCATTCGGAAAGATATTGAAAAACTTAGGCAAACCGATGGAAGCTATGATTTTGCAGTTTTGGGAGATCTGGCATCGCCTTCTTATACACTATGGACCTTGTTGTCTCCCTATGGTTTTAACCGAACACAGACAATGGAAATCTTGGCTAATGAAAGGAGTGGGGCGCATTGGGAATCAGAAGATTATGTGTCGGTTGTTGAGCGAGGAAGTCTTTATCTTTTCAAGAAAGAGGATTGGAAACGGGTTCCCCCGCTATTGAAGATACCGGAAACGGGAAACTACATTTATTCGTTTGGATGGAGTGGGGAGGCAGATGGCGGGAGGAAATCTCAGGAAGTGAAGTTTCGCCTAACCATGGAGAGCGTTAGAAACGGATTCCAAATCAACCGGTCAGAAACTGTGGCCAATCTTGATGCTGATAAAGTGAAGTTTCCTTTGACGATTCGTCCGGTCCGGGAAGGCGATCGCTTTGTGCCTTTTGGTATGAAGGGGTCGAAGTTGGTCAGCGACTTTCTCACTGATTTGAAAGTCAGTTTGCTAACCCGTTGTCGGCAACTTGTAGTGACAGATGCTGATGACAATATTGTTTGGCTTGTAGGAAAACGCATAGACAACCGCTTCGCCGTAAACCTAAAGTCTACTTCTCAGGTGCTGCTTATTTCAATGATATGACTTTTTGGTCATTTAACGATTATTTTATCCCTTTTGTTCTGTATCATTTTTGTGTTTGAGAAATATTCTTTATTTTTGTAGTATATATCTTCTAATTAAACTCAACTAACAATGTTTACAGACGCAGACAAGAAGCAAATTGAAAGTCGTGGGATGTCTATAGCCCGTGTGGAGCATCAGCTCGAACAAATCAAACAAGGTTTCCCTTTCCTCCGTTTGGAGGGGGCAGCTTCTGTGGAAATGGGAATAGTTGTCCCTAAGGAATCAGAACAACAAATTGCAAGACAGAAATGGGAGGATTATAAGAAAGAAGGCAAGTATAAAGTTGTGAAGTTTGTGCCGGCTTCGGGAGCTGCCAGCCGTATGTTCAAGAATATGTTTGCGTTTCTAACAGCCGATTATGATTCTCCGAGTACGGACTTTGAAAAGAAGTTTTTTGCTGATATCAAGCAGTTTGCATTCTTCAAAGCACTTGACAAAAAGTGTCAATCCAATCACGGCAAGACTATAGACCAGCTGATTACAGAGGGTAATTATAAGACGGTAGTAGCCAATATGCTGAACAATGAGGGCATGAATTACGGACAGTTGCCTAAGGGTTTGCTGCTCTTTCACAACTATGACGATGATGCCCGCACGCCAATGGAGGAGCATTTAGTGGAAGCAGCTCTCTATGCATCGGTGGATGGCGAGGCTGATATACACTTTACGGTGTCGCACGACCATCTTGATCTTTTTGAGAAAAAAGTAGCGGAGAAGAAAGATTATTATGAACAGAAGTTCGGCATTCATTACAACATTTCTTTCTCTGAGCAGAAACCGAGTACAGATACCATAGCCACTAATCCGGACAATACACCTTTCAGAAACGAAGACGGCAGTCTGCTCTTCCGACCGGGTGGGCATGGAGCGCTTATCGAAAATCTCAATGATATTGATGCCGACATCGTATTCGTTAAGAATATCGACAATGTTGTACCTGACCGTTTGAAGGCCGACACAGTGCTCTGGAAGCAGATCATTGCAGGCGTTTTGGTCGAAAAGCAGCAGAAAGTTTTTGCTTACATGCAGGCATTGGATAGCGGAGCATACAACCATAGTAAGTTGGAGGAGATTATTCGCTTTGTGCAGCGTGACCTTTGCTGCCGTAATGCCGATTTGAAACACTTTGAAGATGCTGAGCTTGTGAGCTATTTGAAGCGAAAACTTAATCGTCCGATGCGTGTCTGTGGAGTGGTAAAGAACGTTGGCGAGCCTGGCGGAGGACCGTTTTTGGCCTTTAATGCAGACGGCAGTGTAAGTCTACAGATACTCGAAAGCAGCCAAATCGACAAGTCGAATGCCGACTATATGAAGATGTTCACGGACGGAACGCACTTTAATCCGGTAGATCTCGTATGTGCCATCAAGGATTATAAGGGCAACGCTTTTAATTTGGTGGACTATGTAGACGAGTCTACAGGTTTTATCAGTTCAAAGAGTAAAAATGGTCGAGAGCTCAAGGCACTTGAATTGCCAGGCCTTTGGAATGGTGCGATGAGTGATTGGAACACCATCTTTGTAGAAGTTCCGCTCTCTACGTTCAATCCTGTAAAGACCGTTAATGACTTACTGCGCGATAGCCATCAGTAAACACAGAAACAAGCATTCGCAAACAATGCAACTGCGATTAAAGAATATAGTGACAACGCTAACTTTATAAATGTGACAAAACTACGACGCCATTGGATGTTCATTGAGTTAAAAAATGTACATCCGATGGCGTCGTAGTTTTCTTTATTTGTAGTCTTTTTTACAAAGAACTAAACTCCCGGTTATGAGGAGCGTAGGCTGCGGCAGTTTGGATTTTAGTCCCAGCTCTTGCTTCTGATTTCTTTCAGTGCATTTTCCCAGTTGGTATCCAGAGAGAATGGGGTAGCAAACTTTGTACTGTTGTAATATCCCAGCACAAGGTCCTTGTCCATATCGTTGAAAAGACTGTTGTTAATGCTTGCATTTTTAAAGCGGGTTATTACAATCTCTTTTTTCGATTTATTGTTTGATTCTGCCAGACGTTTGAAGTAAAGATTTATAAACTCAGTCATGGCAAAGGTTTGTTCGCCTAATTGCTGCTCGGTAAAGGAAGCATTGTCATTTGCTTTATAAAGCATGTACTCTATGGCATCCCATTTGAAAGATGCTACTTTCCGCTCTTCCATAGGCTTTTCCTTGTCATATTTGATGGTTTCAAAGCTTTTCTGCATATTCTTCACTTCATTGAAAATCTGCTGAGCTTGAACATTCATTGTAAAGGCACAAAGCATCGCAAAGGCTGTTAAAATCTTCTTCATATTCATTAATTTATTTGTCTTGTTTATATTCTTTGTTTATTGTTCGATATGGACTAATGTCTAACCAACTGCAACTTATGGTCTATACACGTGGGAAATTCATTCTCGTAGTGGGTGACCATGATGAGCGTCTTGTTCTTCCGACGGCAGAATGTATCGATGATATTCTTCACTTTCTGTCGATTACGGTTGTCCAGTCCATGCAAGGGCTCGTCAAGTATGAGTAATTCCGGGTCTTTGACAAATGCCCTTGCTAATAAAGCAAGACGTTGTTCTCCGCTGGAAAGTTTCATGAAAGTTCGTTTTTCAATATCTTTAACACCAAAAACGTCCATCCAAAAGCGGCAAATCTCATATTCATCTTCTTTGGGCTTCACATATAAGCCTACGCTGTCTTTAAGACCGCTGGCAACAATTTGTATGGTTGGGAGGTCGCGTTTATAGGCTCGATGCATCTCCGGAGACACATATCCGATATGTTTTTTGATGTCCCAAATGCTTTCTCCCGTTCCTCTTGGTTGGTCGAATAGGGTTATATCGCAAGCATAACTCTGTGGATTATCCGCACAAACAAGGCTTAGCAATGTAGATTTTCCCGCTCCATTTTTCCCTACGAGTGCCCATTTCTCACCATTTTGAACAGTCCACGACAGGTCTTTCAAAATGGTGCGGTTTCCATATTTGATACTCACGTTATGCAATTCCACCACCTTTTGTGTGTGGTATTCATTGTTTTTATATGGCAGACTAATAATTGCCTGTTCAGTTTCCTTGCTTAACACATGGACAGGCACAGGTTGTTTTTGTTCCAAATACTCTGTTAGGGAGAGTTTGGGACATACCTTGTTGTTTTCCACTTCTACCACATGGGTGATGAACGAAGGTATATCGTCTGTTTTAGAAAGTACAAGGATAATCTGCAGTCCCTTGCTATGCGACAGAGTTTCAAACAGATCGCGCAACTGATCTCGCGTGGAGGCATCGAGCCCGATAAAGGGATTGTCCATGATAAGCACGCGTGGTGCTGCGAGCAATGTCTCCGTTAGCTTAAACTTCCGCAGCTCGCCGCTCGAAAGCAAGGTAGTGTATTTGTCGAGCAATAGATCCATTTGAAAGGTTTTGTAGAGGTTTTGTTGCAGGGCTCTACGTTCCGGTGTGTCTTCCCCTTGCCGTTGATATGCATCTTCCAGCTTCGCTCCCACAGTAGGGGTATTGCGGTCTATTTCAGTTTGATTCCATCGTTGTTGCAGAAAATAGGTGCGGTCGTTATCACCACCGTATGCGTCTTGAAATGCAATGTATTTGATGTTGTCGGACGCCATAGGCTTGGTGCTGGGCCGAAAATCGTATTCCACATCGTGCATGAGCAACGGATATTTTCCCATGATGATATTTACCAAACGGGTTTTGCCCCCTGCATTTGGGCCAATGATAGCGATATGCTCACCGTTGCGACTCTCAAAGTTCACGGGCTCTGCCATTCGCCATTCGGGCATTCTGCATACGCCGTTGTTCACCTTGATGATGGGCCAAGCCTCATTACAGTCGTTTCTACTGTGAATATTTGTATTGTTTGTCTGTTGCATCATGTCTTATTTTCTTTCTTCAAAGTCTTGCCGTTCTCCTGTCAATGTTTAGCGTTTTACCTTTTTGGGATTTCTTCTTACGAAATCACTCCAACTCCCATAATGGGGAGCGTCTACATCGGGCCTTGATGATTGCATAAAATGACAATAGGCAGCTCCCAAAGCATCTGTGGCATCCATGAATTTTGGCATCTCGTCCTTACTGATGTTCAACAGTCGCTGCAACATCCCGGCAACCTGCTCCTTTGAGGCTTGACCTTGTCCGGTGATGGCCACCTTGATTTTCAGGGGAGCATACTCATGGATGAAAATGTCGCGATGAATGGCTGCCGATATGGCCACCCCCTGAGCTCGTCCCAATTTGATGAGCGATTGCACGTTTTTGCTGTAAAACGGTGCTTCAATAGCCATTTCATCGGGATGATATTCATCTATGATACCGATAACACGCTCGAAGATTTTGCCCAATTTGAGATAGGTGTCTGGTATTTTACGCATATCGACTACCCCCAATGCCAACATCTCCGGCTTGTTTCCGATCACACGCAACACGCCATATCCCATGATGTTGGTGCCCGGGTCGATGCCCAGTATAATGCGTTCGGTGGGTTGTTTGCGTGTTGGTGTCATTGTTTTTGTTCCTGAATGTCTATCTGTTTGTTCCTGACTATTTCTCCGGTTGGTTTATCGGTCGATGTAAGGATTATTTGCAACCTCGTTGCCAATGGTCGTCGGCTCACCGTGCCCGGTATATAGCTTGGTGTTGTCGGGCAGCTGCGACACCATACGCAGGCTCTGTATGATGAGGAACATGGAGCCTCCCGGCAAATCGGTGCGACCTATACTGTTGCGAAAGAGGGTGTCGCCGGAGAAAGCAACGTTTTCTTCCTTGCAATAGAAAAAAACGCTACCGGGGGAGTGGCCGGGTGTTTCGAGCAAGGTAAACTGATGGTTTCCAAACTTCACTACATCCTCATCGCATAGATATTTGCCTACGGGAGAGAAGTCGGATGACTGCATTTCGATACCGCAAATAGCTTTTGCCTGCATGGGCAGCGAACTCATCAACCTCTCGTCTGAAGCGTGTACTTCTACTTTCAAGCCCCAAGTATCGTGCACAAACTTATTGCCAAAGTTATGATCTATGTGTCCATGTGTAGCCAATAAGTGCACAGGGCGCAGCTCGTTCTGCTCAATATATTCCCGAATAGCTTTTTTCTCACTTTCATAGAACGCGCCACAGTCGATGATAATGGCCTCGCGGGTCTCGTCGCTGACAACATAGCAGTTCTCCTGAATCATGTTGCAAACAAATGGTTGTATCTTTAGCATATATTTTCGATGATTAGTTAATGGAATGATGGGTGTTCTCAATCGAGAAGTTATTTGTATGGTGACAATGGAAGGTAAATCACATATTTTTCTTTAAACCATTCATTGTCGAAGAAAGTGGAAATCTCTGTTTGTTCCACAATCTTCTTAAAAGGGTTGAGCTCGGCATTCAGGCTCCCGCCTTTAAGCACAACAAGCCCGTTGGGCAAAGCGTTGCGTTGTGACTTGGAGATGTTTTTCCGAACAATTTTCACCAAGTCGGGCAGGGGCATCACAGCGCGCGACACCACAAAATCGAACTTGCCTTTCTCCTCCTCGCCACGACGATGAAA
The DNA here is from genome assembly GCA_937995875.1 of uncultured Bacteroidales bacterium. Taxonomy (GTDB): domain Bacteria; phylum Bacteroidota; class Bacteroidia; order Bacteroidales; family Bacteroidaceae; genus Prevotella. Next base: position 47,303 of record CALKIW010000119.1, read on the forward strand.
GGCTTCAACGTTTTTCAGACCAATGGAGTTGGCTATCTCGGTTGCTACTTTTATTTTCTTTCCGGTGCTGTCGATGAGGGTAAAATGACATTCTGGAAACATGATGGCCAGTGGAATGCCGGGAAAACCGCCACCCGTACCAAAGTCGAGGATGGTGGTTTGAGGTTTGAATCTTATCGCTTTGGCAATAGCCAGCGAGTGGAGTACGTGGTGTAGATACAGGTTGTCGATGTCTTTTCGGGAAATGACATTGATTTTTGCATTCCAGTCGTGATAGAGTGCATCAAGCGCTTCGAACTGCTCCTTCTGGGGGGAGGTGAGATGCGGGAAATAGTTGTAGAAGTCCATTTTGTCCATTATTGCAGGCAAAGTTACGATTTTTTGGCGTAACTTTGTAGTCAAATACATATAATAATGATTAAAGCAGTCTTATTTGACCTTGATGGAGTGGTGCTCGACACAGAGACACAATACACAAAGTTTTGGGGGAAACAGTTCAGACGGTATTATCCGGAAACTCCGGGAATTGAACATAAAATAAAGGGCATGACGCTGGTGCAGATTTATGACGCATTCTTTGCTGACAGGCCGGATGTTCAAGAGGCTATTACCCATGAGCTGAATGAGTTTGAACGTCAAATGTGTTTTGATTATATTGCAGGCTTTGAGACCTTTGTCAAGCAGCTTCACCAACGCGGTCTTAAAACGGCAGTAGTGACAAGCAGCAATCGTCCGAAGATGGAGGGTGTGTATGACAAACGGCCTGAGTTGAAGCAGTATTTCGACAAGATACTCACAAGTGAAGACTTTACCAAAAGCAAACCTGACCCTGAATGTTACCTCAAGGGAGCACAGGTGTTGGGTGTGCAGCCGGCAGAATGTATGGGAATTGAAGACAGCATCAACGGACTGAAGGCTGTGCGCGCAGCCGGTTTGTATTCTGTTGGACTGACAACGACAAACAGTCGGCAGGTGGTTGCCTCGCTCTGTGATGTTGTCGCCGACGATTTCACGCAGTTAAATCTTGATATTTTGTTAGGATAGATAACAGTTGATTGCGTTTAGTTTTGTTGAAATAAAAGGACAAACACTCTCTTATAATTCACGTATTTTACAACGCAAATAATTTTGTTCGAAATACGCCCGAAAAACCGAGTGTTATGTAAGTTGCTGTATAATAGTAATATACGGAAATCCACACCGAATGGCATAAAATATTTTCTCTCAAGGCTTTGCGATTACGGCTTTGTGGCGTCGCCGTTAGGGCTTTTCGGCATCACGATTGAGGCTTAGTCGCCATGCGGTTGGGCCTTTGTTGTCGTGCGGTTGGGCCTTAGTCGCAGGACGAAGATAAATTTCAGATGATTCTATTTGTTTCTCATGGCCTCCAAAAAGCAGCATTTTGTGATTAAACATAGCCCTTTTTCTGCTGGAAGACAAAATTTTCAAGTCCTTTCTATAGTGTATAAATTTTGACTAAAATGGAGGACGTGCTTTATGCTCGCTTCCTTCAATAGCTTACAAATTTTGTGCTGTACTCTTTATTTTTTGGTGGCCGTTCATTGAATATCGACACGCCAAAATTCTCGTTAAGGATAACAGTTATGATGGCAATAAAATGAAAAATAAACGTCAAATTTTTCTGAACGCCTATTTATATGAGTACCTTTGCAGTTAAAATCGTAGAAAATGGAAGCTAAAAGTATATTCCAACGCCCGCTTTGGGCCTCTTTGTTTGCTCTGACTGCCGCCATAGCTTGGGGCTGGGCTTATCCGCTCATTAAACTTGGATTTGCCGAGTTTGGAATAACACCTGATATGACGGGCAGCAAAATGCTGTTTGCCGGCATCCGATTTTGTTTGGCAGGATTGCTGATACTTGCGGTGGCTCAAACTGCGGGGAGAAGTTTTCGTGTCAGGAGCGGTGTCGATTGGTGGTATATTCTGCTTTTCTCGCTGATGAATACCACGCTCCATTATGCTTTCTTTTATTTTGGCTTGTCGCACAGTGAAGGCTCAAGAGCAGCCATACTTAATTCGCTGAGCGTGTTCTCTGTGGTTATTTTTGCGTGCATTTTTTTCAAAACCGACAAAATGACCATGCGCAAAATCATTGGCTGTGTGGTGGGCTTTACCGGTATTCTTTCTCTGAACTTGGGTGGAAAGGAGAGTGGTTATTTCACGTGGCTTGGCGATGGCATGATTATTCTGAACGCCCTTTGCGGAGCTATTGCCTCGCTGATGATACGCGGACTTGGTCAGCGCGTCGATGTGTTTGTAGGAACAGGCTTGTCGCTTGCTATCGGTGGTGTGCTGCTTGTTGTTCCGGGTCTGCTTATGGACGGTGTGTTGCCGCGTATCACATTGGTGGGTTGCATTTACTTACTGTTGCTCATAGCTATCAGCACCGTTGGATTTGCACTATACAACAAACTGCTCACCTGTAATCCTGTGGGTAAAATAGCCATCTACAACTCTCTTATTCCGGTTGTGGGTGCTGTTACCTCGTGCCTCTGTCTTCACGAAACGTTCTATTGGAAGTATGCAGTTGCCGGACTTTTGGCAGCCGGTGGAATATTTATTATTAATCGGGGGAAACAGTAGCCCAAAGTTTTACGGTTGGAATAGGTATATATCGCTGCGGGAATAAACTTATAATTAAAAACGGGAATCCAGCGATTTGGATTCCCGTTTGAGGTGCCTGGCGGAGTCGAACCGCCTTGCATGGTTTTGCAGACCATTACCTAACCGTTCGGACAAGGCACCGTGCCCTTTCTTTTAAGTGACTGCAAAAGTAGTGATAATTTTTGATACGCCCAAATTTTTACATAAGAAATATTAAGACATTCGCATTATCGATAGTTTTTTTGGAATTTTTGATGAATATGCAAGGGCCGTTAATGGTTTTTGTTTCTCAGTGAATTTACAAGGCTCCTTTGGTCGAGGGCAGTTCAAAATGATATATATCTCGTTGAATGGCCATCTTCAGGCTGCGTGCCAGAGCCTTGAAAATACCTTCTATCTTATGGTGCTCGTTCTGTCCTTCGGCCTTGATGTTCAGATTCATTTTGGCAGAATCGCTGAGGCTCTTAAAGAAGTGGAGGAACATTTCTGTAGGCATTTCGCCCACCTTCTCACGGTGGAACTCGGCATCCCATACCAGCCAGGGGCGCCCGCCAAAATCGAGTGCCACTTGGCAGAGACAGTCGTCCATAGGCAGACAGTAGCCATAGCGCTCAATACCGCGCTTGTTTCCCAATGCTTTATAGATACATTCGCCGAGTGCAATAGCTGTGTCTTCAATGGTGTGGTGTTCGTCTACTTCAAGGTCGCCTTTGGTATGTATGGTTAAATCTATCATGCCGTGCTTGCCAATTTGCTCCAGCATGTGGTCAAAAAAGCCCAGTCCGGTGGAAATATCGGTTTTGCCCGACCCGTCGAGATTTATTTTTATTTCGATGTCAGTTTCTTTGGTTGTGCGTTTCACCTCTGCAATGCGTTCGCCGGCAAATAGTATTTCGCTTATCTTGTCCCAATCCATTCCGTCTCGACCAAGAATAAGCGCGCGACAACCTATATTTTTGGCCAGTTGTGCATCTGTTTCACGGTCACCAATAACGTAACTTCCTGCAAGATCGTAGGCCTCGTTATTCAGATACTCCGTGAGCATTCCCGTACCGGGTTTCCGCATGGGCGAATTGTCAGCAGGGAAATGTCGGTCTATGAGAATGTCGTCAAAGGTAATGCCTTCTCCTTCAAGAGTTTGCAGAATGAAATTGTGGACAGGCCAAAAAGTATCTTCCGGAAATGACGAAGTGCCCAGTCCGTCTTGATTGCTGACCATTACAAACTTGAAGTCGAGATGCTGACGGATGAATCCTAAATTCTTGAATACACCTTGTGTGAATTTCAGTTTGTCAAAGGAGTCTATCTGCTCGTCTTGCGGTTCTTCGATAAGCGTACCGTCACGGTCGATAAAAAGTAATTTTTTCATCATTGGATGTCTTTAATAATAATGTGTTTTATGGATATTGGAAATGTGTTGATGAGAGTTGTAAATGTGGCAGGCAATGACAGACAGCAAACCTGTGTTGTATTTTATTTGAGTTCAACTTCTTCCGGCAACGCCACTGTGTCTTCTTGGCTTTGTCCAAACAATATTGTAGTGTTTTCTGTTTTTGCCCTCAATTTAGCCTCAATGCTACCGTAGACATAATAATAAACTGTGAATGCCCATATCGAGAGGTAGACATAGATGAATGTCGAGATCAGTGAAGCGAAGAATGCTAAAATTTCAAAATAGGAGGGAAGTCCACTGGCATCGCCCATGCTGATACCTTGAAGATTGGCATAATGAGCCAACAGAATGAGATAATTGGGAGCCATGACAATAAGACAGAGCACGGCAACGATGATACCTGTAAGGAGAATCGTGATGAAGAGAAATCCCCAGTGCTGCCATCCCTTACGATAAGGCTTGCCCAAGACACACCCAATCTTCTGTTCGGGCTCTATGAGATATTTAAGCGAGGAATAGTATGCGGGTATGGCTGCTATCAGCAGCAGGACGAGAAGCAATGTTGATATACCGCTGTAGAGCATGGTAGTGTTGGCAGCCGGGTCACTGTTGCCCATGATCATGGGCAACGTTGTTATAGCGGCAATAATGGCTCCAAACACAAATATAAAAGCGGCAAATAGGAGAAACAGACGAAAAACGCGCTGTATGTTACGCTTTACGCTCAATCCATTGAACAGGCTGACGACAGCAGCATAGGCCCATGCTCCTGACACAAAGGTCAGAAGACCTATAAAGACACAAGCCAAAACCCATTGCCAATGGCCGGTTGCAGTCCATGCGGTGGAAATGGGGGCGGTCGGTTGATTGATGTAAAGCAGTCGGCCCGCAGCAGTGATAATGGCAAGGACCAAAGCGGGTAACCATGTACGTCGCAGAATGGTTTTCAAGTTGGTGTTGAAAAGATTGTAGGCAGCTTTGGTGCATTTAGCCAGACTGCGTATTTTATAGAGTTCTGTTTCCATGATTTATGATGTTTTTCTTCTGAATTCTGCACAGGTTATAGCTGTTGCAATGGCTACGTTGAGGCTCTCGGCACATACGCGGTCTGACGGATAGTTGGGAATGAGAAGACGGCGAGTGACCAGTTTTCGGATGTCGGGTGATATGCCGTTCCCTTCGTTACCCATAACGATAAGCCCATGTGAGGTAAGCTCTTGCGTATAAATGTTCTGTCCATCGAGCAATGTGCCATAGATGGGGGTCTCGGAAGGTAGGGCAGTGATGAGCTGGTGTAAATCCGTATAGTGAAGTTGCACACGTGCTATGCTCCCCATAGTGGCTTGAACCACCTTGGGATTGTAGACATCGGCGGTTTCCTTTGAACAGAAAATGTGTTCAATTCCAAACCAATCGGCAATTCGAATGATAGTTCCCAAGTTGCCGGGGTCTTGAATGTCGTCTAATGCTAGGCAAAGCTGATGGCTGGGAAGCGCAGAGAAGGAAGGTGGGGTTGGCTCTTCTCTCATAGGAAATAAAGCCATGACTTGTTGAGGATGTTTGAGAAACGATGTCTTGCGAAGTTCTTCTTCCGTCACTTCACACACTTGCGTGTCCTCCCATAACTGTATTTCTGCATGATATTGGGTTAGCCATTCAGGTGTGGCAATGATAAGTTTCGGTCTGACAACCGTCGTCAGATCGGCAACCACCTTGGGACCTTCAGCGACGAAAAGGCGTTCTCTGTTCCGGTTTTTCTTCAGTTCCAATGAGTGGACGAATTTAATAATAGCTTTGCTTATCATATTGCAAAGATACTTAATAACTTTGTAAGTAATGGAAAAATCTGTGTTAATGTATGCAATCTGTGGATAAAATGCATTATCTTTGTAATTTAAAAAAAGACGATTTCTTGAAGACTCGATACATATATATCCTTTATATCCTTGCTGTTATTATAGGCTTGCTGTCGGCTTGCAGCTCTTCTAAGTTTATTCCGGATGAAAGTTATCTGCTGGAAAGCGTAGAAGTGAAAGCCGACGAAAAATATATTGATGCTGCGACACTTGCCCCATACGTAAGACAGCAAGCCAACTCCAAATGGTTTTCCCTGTTCAAGATACCACTTGGCACATATGCTATGGCCGGAACGGATACTGCAAAGTGGATTAACCGAACATTGCAAAGGATTGGTGAAGAGCCCGTTATATATGATTCCGTACAGGCAAAACAGTCTATGGAAGACTTGCGTAGAGCCATGCAGAATATGGGATTTATGCACGCTACGGTAGATTTGAAGACTAAGGCAAGAGGGAAGAAGCTGAAGGCCATTTATACGTTGCATCCCGGAATGCCGTATTTCATTAATGAAATGAAGTATGACATACGTGATGATAGCATCAAAAAAGTTCTCGAAAATTATCATAACAGCAATAAAAAAGACAATAAGCGCATAGGATTGCAGGTGGGCGACCGTTTCACGGTGAGCCGGCTGGATAAGGAACGCGAGCGTATTACCAATATACTGATGGATTCGGGATATTATCGTTTCCACAAGGATTTTATCCGATACAAAGCTGATTCTGCTTCCAACAGTTTGGGAGTTGGGGTGACTTTGGAGTTGATGAAATACAGGGCAGACAGTGATTTGCCGGAGACGTTACATCCGAGATATTCGATAAGAAATATTGGTTATCAAGGAGGAACCGACATGAGTATCCCTTTGAGAATGCGGGTGTTGGAAAACAGTACGGCCATCAAGCCCGGCAAGCTGTTCAGTGCGTCTGATTTGCAGAAGACTTATAACAATTTTGGACGCATGAAGGCAGTGAGATATACTGATATTCGGTTTTCTGAAGTGCCCGACACGACACTGCTTGATGTTGATATCAACGTAAGTATGGACAAGCAACGATCGGTGTCGTTTCGTCCGGAGGGTACCAATACATCGGGTAATCTTGGAGCAGCAGCTACCCTGACCTATGAGAATAGAAACATCTTTCGGGGTGCGGAAACTTTCAGTGTGGAACTGCGTGGGGCTTTTGAAGCCATCACTGGGCTGGAAGGGTATCGGGACGAAAATTATGAGGAATATAGTATAGAAACCAAATTGCAATTCCCAAGATTCATTGCGCCTTTCTTATCGCATGATTTTCGTAGGCGAAGCAATGCAACTTCGGAGCTCTCGCTGATGTGGGATTTGCAGAATCGACCGGAATTTCATCGACGAGTCTTCTCTGCAGCTTGGCGCTATCGCTGGGCAGAGCCACATCACCACACTTCGTACAGGCTTGATTTGCTGGACTTGAACTATGTCTATATGCCATGGATCAGCGAGACTTTCAAGCATGATTATCTGGATAGTGTGTCTAATCGTAACGCGATTCTCCGTTATAATTATGAAGACTTGTTTATCGCAAAGATTGGTTTCGGGCTTTCTTACAATGATGGGATAGACGCAGTTAGGGCAAATGTAGAAACGTCCGGAAACGTACTGAATGCTTTTTCTAATTTAATAGGAAGCAAGAAGAATGGCAATGGACAACACACCGTCTTTAATATAGCGTATGCACAATATGTGAAGGCCGACTTCGACTATACCCATTTGTTTCGATTTGACATGCACAACGAACTTGCTTTGCATGGGGAGTTTGGCATAGCGTGGCCTTATGGAAACAGTAAGATTCTGCCTTTTGAGAAACGATATTTTGCGGGTGGTGCCAATAGTGTGCGTGGATGGAGTGTGAGGTCGCTCGGTCCGGGAAAATATAGGGGTACGGACGGACGTATTGATTTTATCAATCAAACGGGGGATATGAAACTGTATCTTAGCGCAGAATACCGCACTTTCTTGTTTTGGAAGTTTAATGGCGCAGCATTCATAGATGCAGGAAACGTGTGGACGCTCCGCAACTATACTGATCAGCCGGGAGGACAGTTCAAATTTGATGAGTTCTATAAGCAGATAGCCATGAGCTATGGTATAGGATTAAGATTGAACTTTGACTATTTTGTTCTACGTTTTGATATGGGCATGAAAGCCATTAATCCTTCTTATGAGACCCAAAACGAACATTGGGCATTGTTACATCCTAAGTTCAGTCGCGATTTTTGTTTCCATTTTGCGGTAGGAATGCCGTTTTAACATACAGAAATCTCAAGGATTAGTCAGGAATGTTTTTCATTCTCTGATTCAGGAGATTGGTGAATTCATAGTTTTTCAACCCCCATTTAGGAGCGATAAGAAGGTCGGCAGGACTTTGGCTGACAAATCTTTCTAAGATGAGGTCGTCTCTTAGCAAGGAAACATAACGAATGATCAAATCGATGTATTCGTCTACGGTATAGAGATGGAACGGTTGTTTGGCATATTCGCGAGCAAGTGCGGTGCCTTTGATAACTTGTAATTGATGAATCTTCAGGATGTCGAGTGGAAGGGCGGAAATGATTGGAGCCTGCCTGAGCGATTCTTGAGCGTCCTCACCGGGTAGCCCAAGAATGATGTGTCCGCTCGTTAATAATCCCCTTTCGTGCGTTTTTTGGATGGCCTCTCGACTACATTCGAAGGTGTGCCCACGATTGATGCGTTGTAAAGTGCGGTTGTTGGCAGACTCGATACCATATTCTACGATGACAAACGTGCTTTTATTGAGCATTTCCAAATAGTCAAGCAGGGCCGTGCTGATACAATCGGGACGAGTGCCGATCACAACACCCACAACATCATCCACCGCCAGAGCTTCTTCGTACAACCGTTTCAGTTGTTCGATGTTGGCATAAGTATTGGTAAAAGATTGGAAGTAGGCCAGATACTTCATGTCAGGATATTTGTGTGCAAAAAATGCTTTACCTTCCTTGAGCTGTTGTGTGATGGACTTGTGTTTGTTACAAAATGCAGGGCTGAATGTCTGGTTGTTACAAAAAGTGCATCCACCGCTTGATATGCTGCCATCACGATTAGGACAGGTGAATCCGGCGTCAATGGAGATTTTTTGCACTCTGTAGGGAAACTGTTGTCTTATCCAAGTTCCGAAGTCGCGATATTTCATATTTTTTCTAATTCCTTTTCTTATGTGGAATTTTGTCGTTAAATGTTATGAATCGTGTACAAAATTACCGAAAAATTAGGTAACTTTGTTGCAAACAAAAGATAAATCATGTTCATGAAGAGAATAATAATGATGTGCGCAGCTGTTATTATGGCAACAGCCGGCAGTATTGCAGCCGACAAAATCAATTTGAAAAACCTTACACAGGGAGAGTTTGCGGCTAAGCGCATTAGTGGTATCAATCCGATAACCGGTACCGATCAATATGCTCAGATTTCTCAAGATCGGACCCAAATAGTGCAATATTCGTTCAAGACCGGAAAGCAGACGGCAGTGCTGTTTGACATTAATAATACTCAGGGAGAGAAAATAGATGCTTTCGATGGTTATGTGATGGCACCGGACGGAAAGCGAATGTTGATTCGTACAAAAACACAACCGGTATATAGACGGTCGTATAAGGCGGTGTTTTACATTTATAATATTCAAAGTCGAAAGCTGGAAAGACTTTCAGAGGGAGGTCCTCAGCAAGCTCCGGTGTGGTCTCCCGATGGCAATCAGGTGGCTTTTGTTCGTGACAACAACATTTTTTTGGTAAAACTGCTATACGATAACAGCGAGAGCCAGGTAACGAAAGACGGGAAGTTTAACGAAGTTATCAATGGCATTCCGGATTGGGTGAATGAGGAGGAATTTGGTTTTAGTCGTGCCCTCACTTTCAATGCTGATGGTACGATGTTGTGTTGGATCAGGTATGATGAGTCAAAAGTTAAAGAATACGGCTTACAACTCTTTAAGGGAATGAGCCCCGAACAAACGGAAAACGAGCTTTATCCAAGCACATATAGTTATAAATATCCCAAGGCAGGAGAAAGCAATTCTGTGGTTTCGGCATGGAGTTTCGACATCAGGAGCCGTCGCATACAGAAATTGGATGTACCGGTTGGAGAAGAAGATTATATGCCCCGAATTTTTCCTACGGACGATGCCGACAAGATCATGATATATACGTTGAACCGTCATCAGGACGAGTTGAACCTATATACGGTGAATCCGCGAAGTACGGTTTCACAGTTGCTTATTAAGGAAAAAGCACCAAAGTATGTCAAGGAGGAAGCTATGGCGGCTATTCGTATTGGCAGAAATTGTGTTCTGTTACCCTCCGACCGCAATGGCAATATGCATCTTTACCTATATGATCAGAACGGACAGCTGATACGACAGATTGGCGACGGTAAGTATGATATAACTGAGGTATATGGTTATGATGAAACTTCGGGAGATGTTTATTATCAAGCTGCAGCATTGAACCCACACGATAGGCAAGTGTATGTTTCGCATAAGAACGGAAAAGTTGAGCGATTGACGGATCAGAATGGATGGAATACAGCCGTATTTTCAGATAATTATAAGTATTTTTTAAATACATGGAGTGATAGAAATACACCATTTGTCTATACTACACGGGATAATAAGGGCAAGGTGGTGGCAACCCACTTGGACAATAAAGAACTTTTGGAAAAGACTCGACAGTATGGATGGAGCCCGAAAGAAATGTTCACATTCACGACTTCTGAGGGTGTTAAACTTGATGGATGGATGATCAAACCAGCCAATTTTGATGCAAGCAAGAAGTACCCTGTCATCATGTTTCAGTATAGCGGACCCGGTAATCAGCAAGTGGTGGATTCATGGAATATAGGATCTATGGGACAAGGTGGTGCCTTTGACCAATATCTGGCACAACAAGGTTTTATTGTGGCTTGTGTAGATGGACGGGGCACGGGCGGTCGCGGTGCTGAATTTGAGAAATGCACATATTTACGTTTGGGTGCACTTGAGGCCAAAGACCAAGTGGAGACAGCTTTGTATTTAGGTAAATTATCTTATGTAGACAAAGACAATATCGGAATTTGGGGTTGGTCGTATGGTGGTTTCTGCACGCTGATGAGCATGAGCGAGGGACGTGGAGTGTTCAAGGCTGGTGTAGCGGTAGCACCTCCGACGAGCTATCGTTTCTACGATACGGTGTACACGGAGCGTTATATGCGTACCCCTAAGGAAAATCCGAACGGATATGACGATAATGCTATGACACGTGCTGACAAACTACATGGTGCCTTGTTGCTCTGTCATGGTGTTGCCGATGATAATGTACATTTGCAGAACACGCTTGAATATGCCGAAGCATTGGTACAGGCTGATAAGGACTTTAAACAGATGCTCTATACGAATAGAAACCATAGCATATTTGGTGGAAACACGCGTAATCATCTGTTGAGACAAATATCGGCATGGTTTATCGACCATTTGATGTCGAAATAAACACATAAGCCGTCAAATGTTACCCGCTGACTTTGATAAAGGATAGACACTTAATTATATGGTTGCCTCCGTATAGTATTGGGTTATAGCCTGATACGTTAAACCGGCTCTGTAGGGAAACATGGAGTTTCATTTTGTTACTGAGTTTAACCCATTGGTACACAAATGGTCATATATTTCTTTCGGGAGATAATGACCTTGTACGATGTAGGGACGAACGGGGCGTGTTTCACTTTGAGAAGAACTCAGCATGTTTACGCACTTTGGACTTTACCTTGAAGCTCCCTGCTTATCCCGGATCGCAGGTTTTTAGAAATTAGAAATGGTCAAATATATGGACAAAAAGCCTTCTCAAATTCGCGTATTTAAAAATAAGTTCCCCTTCATTGGAAATACACGAAAATTATGATAGTTTGTAAATGCTTGACTGTCAGCGTTTATGAAAAATCCGCCTATGTTCTCCTATTTTTCTGCCTGCGATTGAGTATCTAATGACATGACGAGAAGACTCTAACCGCAGTGTGATTGAGGCTCTTCCGTACTGCCGATAAGGTCTAACCATGCTGTGAGAAGGGCTCAACCGCAGCAGCCTTGCAATTTTTGGGAATGGACGGCTCGGTTTTAAAAAAAAATCATAGCCCTTCTTACGCTGGTTGGCTCGAAAATAATGGTCGAAAAACGGTAAGAATATTTTATAAAGTGAGGAGCGGAGAGTGAAGAATGAAGAATAACGCCGTTTGAGTGTAATGGGAGTTTAGACGTACAAACTTTATGCTTACACCATATCTTCCTATTTTCGCTTCTGCTTTGTGTTTACATGGTTACCACAATCGTAGAGGTATGGTGCTACCCAGAAGTTACTGCTTACAGAGCCTTTGCTTTCCCAGTAAATATCAACCGAGCCGACTAATCTGTAGATAGGGGAACATTAAAACGCACAAGCCTTCCATGCGGAAGGCTTGTGCCTGATATATAAAAGTGGTGCCTAATCTTCCAATATGCCGGCTTCTTTCCATTGTGTGGCTACAGTAGCTGCATCCTGAAGGGCTTGCTCACGAGGGAGCGGTGTGTTCTCGTCAATTTGATATTCATCTTGCAATATTTGTGCAAGGTCTTCTATGGTAAAGTCTTTTCCCTGTATCTTTTCCCATAGTAGTGCAGAGCTTTCGTTCATGCTGATGATATTGCTGAAGTCCATGTTTTCTTTGCCTTCAGCTACGATTAACCTCTGTCCGCATACATTGCGAATGTTAAAACCTTTTTTCGCTTTCATATTTTTATAATTTTGATTCTATTAAATAGTCCCAAATAGAGGAATCCATATTCTTCTATATGCCGCAAGGAGGTATCTGCGAACTGGAAACAAATGCGTCCACAGCCACGAATATGTCTTCCACTTCTTACCGTCAGTGCGGTCAAGTGTTTCTCGTCCTTTGCGGTAAAAGCCTATAACGGCCCCTTTTATGTCTTTTAACCTACAGATTTCAACGCCGATATTGCCGTCTCCGCGCAGTGTAACACGGTCGCCCTCTATCCGAGTGATACGATGCAGCACGTAGTGTTTGTCGCCGATTTCGGCCAATACGGGGTCTCCAACCTTTGGATTTGTTGCTTTTTGCATCAAAGCCTTATCTCGATTGTCTTCCAAAAACGGCCGCATGGAGAATCCCCTGAGACGAAGGGTCACGGTATGCCCTTCTTCCATGAGCTTCACTATCTCCGGAATAAGTAAGGCATTGGGCAATTCTATTTCCCTCACCCTGTCTTTTTCTGTAGTAGGGGAGATGTCGTGTTGCGTTATATTTGAGTTTTCTTTTTTCACTATTCCACCTTGATAGCTTGGTTACAGACTTCGGCTGCTTCTTTATTGGGCAAGCAGTGAAGGGTGTAAATTCCCGTTGTCTCAATCAGTTTGGTAATTGTATCACAAATGTTATTGAATATATCCAGATCCCATTTCATTGAAGAACACGAAGGCAAGAGTACTGCAAAGGCTTCCACTGGGGTGAGCTTGTCTACAGAATTGACCTTAGCCCGGTCTATTTGGGTTATAGCTCCCAGTTTTGCCTTGACATTACGGTAGCAAGGCGTTTTCCCGCTCCATGGGCTTCCGTATATATATGCTTTCTCATCGATGATTCTCACAATGGGGTTGTCATCATTCATGAGATCGCAACCGGGAAGGTGGCGTAGCCACATACTTACCTGCGTAGATTTCCCCGTTCCACTTTTTGCAATAAAAGCATATCCATATCCGTTTTGTCTCACTAAAGAAGCGTGTATGAGCGTTGTTTGTCTCTTACTGCTGACAAAGGCAAATACCATCATAAGCGCATTGTTTAGTCCAAAGCATCTCATGTTATAGTTGCCATTAAGTGCACAATGACAGTTGTCGAAGTCTTTATTAGTGATGAGCAAGCTACAGCTGATGCCCTTAATATCTTTGATGATATATTGGTATCCTCCATTTGCAAGCTGATCAACAATGATGTCACCATTGCCCGTATCAAACGTTCTGATCCTTTCCCTTTCACACTTGGGCCAGGGTTTAAGCTGGTCGTCTATCGTAATTTGAAACAACAGTGGCTCCTCGTTGAGTTCCTTTACTCTAAACGGCTCAAAGGAAGGTAGCAAACGCATGTCATTACGTCCATTTCCTTTAAAAATGATTCGAATGTTAAATTCGGCAATACGAAAGTTGTGAACGTTTGTTTCTTCCATATACATTACTTGTTATGAGCACTGATATTCTCCTCTGCCGCCTTAATGGGGATATATTTAAATTCAGACTCTTTGAGGTATTTGATGGTATAGTTGTTTCCCTCGAGGTATCGTTTGCGAAAAGCAAGATACTTCTTTTCAGCTTCTTTGCGTGTCAAGGCAAAGAAGGTGACGCAGGTTGCATTGGGGAACCCGTTTTCTGCTAAGTAGTCACGTAGCTGGTAGGAATAGTTCTGTCGGCTAAAAAGGAATTTTGTCTTGGAGTCTATATAGGCCGAATCCAGTTGCTGCACTTCAGTAAAATATACGGTAGAATCGTTGAATGAGGCAGCAAAGCCATACATATAAATGTTTTTTGCTTTATAGGCGGCAGTAATTGTCATGGTTACCGATAGCATGATTGCACAGAGCAAATATCGTTTTATATTCATAATGATATTCATTTTGTTAAACTTGTGTTTACAAATATATAAAAAACTTCTTAAAGCATATTATTTGCTTTTCTAATAAATACATATATGCAGGACTGTTTTCTCTATATACAGATTAGTGCAAATACGTTGTTGAGATTATCAGTGATGTATTTGTGGAAACTATTTGCTGTATTTATCGATGAGTTCCTGAGCGCGGGCATCGCCAAGCTCTTGGGCTTTTTGCAGCGTGATCAGCCCGTTAGTTTTATCCTTGTTTTCGCATTGTGCTATACCTTTTATAATATACAGGTCTGAATATTCCTGTGTAATTTGCAACCCCATATTGCAGGTCGCTATTGCGTCTTCTACTTTATTTACCTGCAACTGAAGGCTGGCCATTTCAGCATAGTATGTTGGCTCCAGTCTGTTTAATACGATGGCGTGTGCGATGTCGTTAAGAGCAAGGCTGTATTGCCTAAGTTTCCTTTCGCATTTGAATTTGGTATAATAGAAATCATGCGTGGCTCTGTTGTTCATCAGTGTATCGTATGCAAGGTAATCAACAAAGGCTTTGCGATATTCTCCTGCGTTATCGTAATACCGACCACGTGCCAATATATATGGTGCGGCAGCAACTCCCTGCTGCACATTGGCTGCGGAGTCGAGTAGAGCGACGATCTCTTCTTGAGGTGCTTTGAGCATTGTCTTGCATTGTGCGGCTTCATAGTACACTTCTCCGTTCTTTCCTAAATCTGTGGCTTGGAGTTCGGTAAACATCTTCAACGCTTTCTGATAGTCGCCTTGGGCAAATATAATCTGTGCCTGCAAGTGTTTATATATGGGCTGTGGATTTATTTTCTCAGCTTCCTGTGCCAATTTCAAAGCCTTCTGATAGTTCCACTTGTTATAGGTGGAGTCAGCCTTGTATGCTACAGCCCTATACATGGCTTGTGCATAATCGTAGTATGCCACGTCCTTTTGAGTAGCATTCTTCACTTCTTGCTCAAACGCTTCGTCTGCCATAGCTATGTTTTGACGTTGTATATATTGTAGGGCGCGTGTCTTATAGCCTTCGGTAGAGCCGGGAAACTGCTGTATGAAATCATCAATATAGGCTTCATATTTGGTGCTGTCGGTTTGTTGCCCGGCTATCATGAGCATGAGCATGGCTTGCTGTTCGTCGTCGGGAAGCGCGGGACGAATACCTGTCGCACGCATCGAGCCTTCGTTCATCGAAAGTCCGTTCAGATTGAATGTCTTTATCAGACGTGCATCGGCAGAGTAGGCTTGACCACCGTTTTTGTTGCGTTGCATAATGCCCAGCAACTCCCCCATGTCGTTGATCAACGGTGTGCCCAAATCTGAATCAGAAACATCTGTATCATTAAACAGATAATAATTGTTGGAAGTCATGAATTTTTCCGTCTTTTTCGGACTAATCTTCCTTATGGGAGCATTCTTTACGTCGTACCCTACAAGATATGCCGAACTTGCGGCTGCATCAGAACCGGCCAATGGCAATGGCACTCCGGTTTTGTCTTTGGTGCGAAACTGGCAAATATCGTAGAGCTCAGAAATGCCCAACATCACATCCACCTCGTGAGTTTTTCCCTTAGCATCAACGATCACTGCACGCTCTGCACCATTGAATGGATGCCACATTGCAATGCCTTCGCCATTTTTTCCAACAAAGACGCCGTAGCTCGACCCATGAATGGAGCCGTCGGCTTTAAAGGTAGTGAGGGTAAATACACTTTGCCCAGCTTTTTTCACGGCTTTGGGTTGGGCCAGTATAGCGGTTGCTTGAATTGCCTGTATGGCAACCAGCATTGTGCAAATTATAATCTTTTTCATAGTTCCAAATTCTTATCGTGTTCAGTGAGAGGCCTTGGCGCCGTTTTGCAGTAATGTGCGGGCATTGTCAATGGCTGCTGCTGAAATATCGCTGCCACTGAGCATTTGAGCCAACTCCTTTACACGCTCCTCGTCCGACAGCCTTTGCATGTGGCTCACAGTGCCTTGCGGAGTGTCCGATTTGCTCACTTTGTAGTGTACATTTCCTAACGCTGCAATCTGGGGAAGATGGGTAATGGAAATTACCTGACGATTGTTGTTGCCCATTTCACGCATGATATGGGCCATTTTTTCAGCTATTCTGCCACTCACTCCCGTATCTATTTCGTCGAAAATGATGGTTGGCAGTTTCACGGCACCGCTAATCATGGCTTTCAGTGATAGCATGATTCGAGCTATTTCTCCACCCGAAGCTACTTGTGATATGGGTTGAAGTTGAGCGGTGTTATTGGCATTAAACAAGAAAGAAATATTGTCTATGCCGGTGGGTGAACATTCCTTCTTTTTGAAATCAATAGCAAATTTCACATTGGGAATTCCCAATGGCGCAAGTCGAATCTTCATTTCGCTCTCCACTTTGGTAGCAGCTTTCTTTCTTGTATCGCTCAATACAGCTGCCTTATCCATACATTCTTGATATGCTTTGGTTTTCTTTTCCCTGAGTTCCTGTAGATGTTCGCTGCCGTTTTCAATACTCTGAAGTTCTTCATAAATACTGTCACGTTTCGCGATCAAGTCTTCTACAGTGTTTACGTGGAATTTGCGTTCCAACGTATATAGCATATCCAGTCGGTCGGTCAGGCTTTGCAGCTGTTGAGGATCAAAGTTTACGTCTTCCGCGCGGGACTCCACCTCTTGGTTAATATCCTTCATTTCGATATAGGCCGACCTCAATCGGTCTGTCATCTCTTGTAGGTCGGGATAGATTTCAAGTATATCTTCCAGTTGATCAACAGCTTGTCGTACTTGATCTATGGCACCTGTCTGTTCTCCTGACAGACAAGTCAGAGCTGTATAAAGTCCGCTTTTAACATCTTCCGCATGACTTAGAAGTTTCTGCTGATGTTCCAAATCTTCCTGTTCGCCTTCAACAAGGTTGGCATTTTCCAATTCCGTATATTGAAATCGAAGAAATTCCTCGTTTTCTTGATTCTCGTTGTAGTGTTTTTCAAAAGCTTCAAACTCGCTCTGCGCATCTTGATAGGCTTGGTATGCCTTTTTGTAGGCATCAAGGTGCTTGCTGTTTTTGGCCATGATGTCTACTACATTAAGCTGAAAGTCTGCTTTCTGAAGTAGGAGGCTCTGGTGCTGACTGTGAATGTCTATGAGCTGTTCGCCCAATTCGCGCATCACGTTAAGCGAGGCCGGAGTGTCATTGATGAATGCCCGGCTTTTACCATTGCTGTTCATCTCACGGCGTAATATACATTCTTCCGAATCAAAGTCAATATTGTTTTCTTCAAAAAACTCCTCCATGTCGTATTTCGACAAATCGAAATGAGCCTCAATCACACACTTATTCCGGCCGGATTTTATCTGCTTGATGTCAGCCCTTTGGCCTAATAATAAATGTATGGCTCCTAAGATGATGCTTTTTCCGGCTCCCGTTTCACCTGTAATTACAGAGAATCCCGGATATAGCGTGATGTTTAATTCATCGATAAGGGTGAAGTTTTTGATATATAGTTGTTTCAGCATGAGTTTTATTGCTTAATTTTATCCCATGCGTTGTTTTGGGATGCATTGATGGAAAAGAGAATGTCATAGACTTTTTCTTTTTCTTTTTGAGTCCCCTTTCCTTTGTAAATATTGGCTAATTCGTCTCGTTTGTAGTCTGTCCATATTTGTGGCAGCATACTTGTCGGACGTTCTTCATGACACTTCTTCAAATCGTTTTCTATGGCCGTCGTCACCTCTGTACGCCCACGCTCTGCGTTGTTGGCCATCTCATCGAGTCCCTTGCGGTAATAATCGTATTGCAGCTGGCGAAAGGGCTGCATGGCTCCGTCCAGATAATCGTTGATAATGGCAAAACGATTACGGTCGCTGTCAAACGATTTCCAGCCCGTAAAATCTAAGTTTTGAGCGTTGTTGGTCAAGTTCATACAACGCTGTAGTACATCCTCGCCGCCCATAGGAGCAAAGCTATCGAGATTCATCCCAATAAAGAGATAGGCATAGTAGGCAAAAAGAGCCGTTAGCTGATTGTCTACCGACTGCTCGTTCCATTCCAACTGGTCGAACTGATTAAAGCGGAAGTTGAAATCGTTGTCGCTGATTTGAAAGAGGGTAGTGGTGTATGTAGCATTGTACACAGGCCGATTGGCTTGGATAAGAGCTTTACACGTAAACATTCCTGTAGCCTGATCGTATTTGGTTACGGTGATGTTGAAGCTACAACTGATACGTTCGTTTTTCTGGAATTTGAGGTTAGTCCACTGCCTGTCGTTCACAAACTGCTCAAGCGTCTGTTTTAGGTTGTCAAAGACCGACACGTCGGTGCCTTGTATCTGATTGTAATTTATCGTGATTTTGGCATCGAGTTCTTGTGCAGATACTATCAACGAGGATAGTGCTACCATGCAGCAAGTGATCAGTGAACGTAAAGACATAACCCTCTATGATACTGTTTAATACTTGTTATTCAACTTTGCTTCACGCAGTTGAATACGTGTGAGCACTTGTTTGGTGTTGAGCGTAAAGTTTGACGAGAGTATCCAATTACAAAATCCCGGGTCGCGATGCACCACGTCAGCTACGGCCCAACCTCTGTATTTTCCAAAATTGAACACCTCCTGAAGGCGTGGTTTACCATTGCTGTCAAGCAATGTTTTCCCGTCGGCATCTTTCATTTCCTGCCAAATGATGCGTCCGGCAAAATCCACATTGTCGTTCATTTTGGAAAACTCAGCCAGTACGTCCATGTCATTGGCAAGTGTTTTTTCCGGATCAGCAGGATTCTGAGGATTGTATTTCTCAAGTTGTCCTTGTAAAACCCGATAGGTTGCCTCAGTGTCTTCGTCGGCACGATGAGCCTGAAAGTCTTCTTCCATTTTGTTGCCTGTATAGAAGCGGTAGGCAGCAGCAAGATTTCGTGGCTCCATCTTATGGAAAATGTTTTGTGCATCAATGAGCCTGCACCGTTGAAAATCAAAGTCTATGCCGGCGCGAAGAAATTCTTCGGCCAGCATAGGTATGTCGAATCGGTTGGAGTTGAAGCCCGCAAAGTCGCATCCGTTGAATGTATCGTGCAGCGTTTTGGCTATCTGCTTGAACACGGGAGCGTCTTTCACCATTTCATCGTTGATATGGGTTAGCTCCTGAACGAGTGGCGGAATAGGCTTCTCCGGGTTTACAAAGATGTTTTTGCGTTCTTCGTCTCCGTTTGGATTTACTTTGATATATGAAATCTGAATGATTCGATCTGTGGCCAGATCCAGTCCGGTGGTCTCCAAATCGAATACAATCAGTGGTTTTGTCAGATTTAATTTCATACAGTTTCTTAATCGTTGAGGAGCAGCGGCATGATGAGCATGAGCAGGTCTTCATTCTCAAGCTGTGAAGCGGGGTAGACTACTCCTGCGCGACTGGGGTCGCCAAGCTGCATCTTTATTTCATCGGTGTCTATCGAGTTGAGTATTTCCATGAGGAAATCTCCGCGAAATCCGATTTGCATTGGCTGTCCGTTATACTCACAAATGAGACTTTCCTTAGCACTCGTTGCAAAATCGAGGTCTTCTGAAGAAACCTCAAGACTGCCTGCATCGAGACGGAATCGCACAAGTTGGCTGCTCATGCTGGCAAATGGGAGCACGCGGCGGATGGCACTCTGGAGCATTTTGCGGTCAATAGACAATTCGTTGGGGTTGTCTTGAGGAATAGCCGCGTTGTAGTTGGGGAATGTTCCTTCAATGAGACGACAAATCAGCAAGCCCTCAGAATATTTGATTTCGGCTGATTGGTTGTTGAATTTTATCACTACGTCGCCCTGTTCCTTGCCCAGACTGTTCTTCAACAGGGTGGCGGGTTTCTTTGGCAATATGAGTGATGCCGGAGTCTCACTCTTGATGTTATAGTTGCGGCAGCGCACCAGTTTATGACCGTCACTGGCAACAAAGGCCAGACAGTCGGCTGTAAGGTCAAAGAAAATACCGTTCATCACGGGGCGAATCTCATTGTTATCCGTAGCAAAAAGCGTGCAATTTATACTGTTAGAGAGCACCTCCGCATCTATCGTTATCACATGAACGTCGCCGGAGATCGGCTCGCAGCGGGGGTATTCCTGTGCATTCTGTGCCGCAAACTGATACCGTCCGTTCTGATAACCCACAGTCACTTCGTAGCTGTCAAGATTCACTTCAAACGTCAGCGGTTGCTCCGGCAATTCCTTTACGGCGTCGAGAATAGTATGACTGGGAACGGCAAAATCGCCATCGGTATCAAAATTATCAAGTGCCAGAGAAGCCTGCATCACGTTTTCACTATCAGAAGCAGTGATAGTGAGCTGTCCGTTGTGCACCTGGAAAAGGAAACTCTCAAGAATAGGAAGAGAATTCTTGTTGTTGATAACCTTGGAAAGGGTTTGCAAGCGACTGTTCAGAGCAGTGCTGGATAAAGTAAATCTCATGAGTATATTATTATTTGATTTTATTTTTCACAAAGTTAATAAAAAAACAGCTAATGGAAATATAGATTTGAGTTTTTTTCCCTTTTTTTTTCTTTTTAATAGGATAATGTTTGCTTTTTTCTGTTTTTTTTCTTAATTTCGCATACTGTATAAAACGTGTAAACATTTAAAACTACATACGATATGTCATTACAAGGAATAGAAGTAGAAGGAGTAATCATTAAGGAATATCCTGC
This sequence comes from uncultured Bacteroidales bacterium, assembly GCA_937995875.1. Taxonomy (GTDB): domain Bacteria; phylum Bacteroidota; class Bacteroidia; order Bacteroidales; family Bacteroidaceae; genus Prevotella. The sequence goes on from CALKIW010000119.1 coordinate 68,545, forward strand.
TAAAGAGGGCGTTTCCAACAGAACGGGTAATCCTTGGAAATCTCAGGAATTTGTTATCCAGACCAGAGATCAGTATCCACGCAGCTGCCTTTTCAGGGTTTTTGGAGCAGACAAAATAGAGCAGTTCAACATTCATCAGGGCGATAATGTTCGCGTGTGGTTGGATATCAATGCTCGCGCATGGCAGGATCGCTACTTTAATGATGTCAGTGCTTTCCGTGTAGACCATATAGATGCCAATGCAGCTCCAGACACAGCTTCGGCTCCTGCATCTGCAACTACTTCGGGCACAGCTGCACCGGAAGCCGGTAAAGACCCATTGGGGGCTGCGGCTGACGACACGGACGACCTGCCGTTCTAAGGCTCTGGTTTTGTAAGAAATTATTGGGCGACATTTGCAATGCGTTTCATTGCGAATGTCGCTCAATGCATTGGTATGGAGCATTGCGAATATCGCCCAATATATTTTATGGAGCAATGCTTTTATCAGGATTGTAGGCTGATTACCAAATCACACAAAACCGTTGCCGGCTTTTAGTTTATCGTAGTCTTGCATTTTGTCGGTTTTCATGGCTCGGTAGAAAAATTATGGAAATTCAATTTCTTTATTGAGCTTAACCCATTGGCACAATACATGGTTATATATTCATTTTGGAAGTAATAACCATGTACAGTGTAGGGACGTACGGGGTGGGTTTCCGCTTCAGGAGAGATAGTATGCTCACGCATTGTGGATTTTTTAGCTTGATAATGCCTGCTTGCACTGAACAAGGGTTTTGAAAAATTTAATACAGTAAATTATTTGAACAAACAGCCCTCTCAAATTCGTTTATTTAAAAATAAGTTTGCCTTTGTTCG
>CALKIW010000120.1 GCA_937995875.1 uncultured Bacteroidales bacterium
TCTCCGACACTTTGGCACGCCAATTCAAAACTTCGATTAACTTTTTGTACTAACTGTCTGAATTTCCGATAATTTTTCGTAAGTTTGCATACAAATTAGCTAATTGTATCACATGGGATTATTCGGACTATTCAATAAGAAGAAAAAAGAGACGCTCGATCAGGGTTTGGAAAAGACAAAACAGAGCGTTTTCAGTAAGCTCACAAGGGCTGTGGCCGGTAAGTCGGAAGTCGATGACGACGTGCTCGACAATCTGGAGGAAGTGCTCATCACGTCGGACGTGGGAGTGGACACAACCTTGAAAATCATTGAGCGCATCGAGGAGCGGGTGGCTCGCGACAAATATGTTTCCACCGCAGAGCTTAACGAAATTCTGAAAGAGGAGATCGGAGCATTGCTGACTGAGAACAATTCGGACGACAACGACAGTTGGGATCTTCCGGCCGACCACAAACCATACGTTATGCTCGTGGTGGGAGTGAACGGTGTGGGCAAGACCACCACCATCGGCAAACTGGCCTATCAGTTCAAGGCGGCCGGCAAGAAGGTGTATCTTGGTGCTGCCGATACGTTTCGTGCCGCTGCCGTGGAGCAAATTTCCATCTGGGGCGAACGGGTGGGAGTGCCTGTGGTGAAACAGCAGATGGGGTCCGACCCGGCCAGCGTGGCTTACGACACGTTGCAGAGTGCCAAGGCCAACGGAGCCGATGTGGTGCTGATCGACACCGCCGGCCGACTGCACAACAAGGTGGGACTGATGAACGAACTGAAGAAAATCAAGGACGTGATGAAAAAAGTGGTGCCCACCGCACCCGACGAAGTGTTGCTCGTTTTAGACGGCAGCACGGGTCAGAACGCCTTTGAGCAGGCCAAACAGTTCTCTGCCGTGACACAAATCACATCACTGGCCATCACCAAACTGGACGGCACGGCTAAGGGTGGTGTGGTGATTGGTATTTCCGACCAGCTGAAAGTGCCCGTGAAATATATCGGACTGGGCGAGAAGATGGAAGACTTGCAACTGTTCAACCGCAGGGAATTTGTAGACTCATTGTTCTGATCGGATGAAGAAAAACCAGATAGACATCATTACGATGGGCTGTTCAAAGAATCTCGTGGATTCGGAAAAGCTCATGCGTCAGTTTGAAAACTTGGGCTATCGCTGCGTCCACGATCCCAAACGGGCACAGGGTGAGATAGCCGTTGTCAATACGTGCGGATTTATCGATGCGGCAAAGGAGGAGAGCATCAACACCATCCTTGAATTTGCCGAGGCGAAGAATGAGGGGCGACTGAAACAACTCTATGTCATGGGATGCCTGTCGCAACGCTACCGGGAAGAACTGGAGGAGGCCATTCCGGAGGTCGATAAATTCTATGGCAAGTTCAACTACAAACAGCTGCTGAACGACTTGGGACCGTCTGCGGCGTTGGGCGACACGACAACGTTCACCGAGCGCCGGCAGGAATCGGGTGCCGGGCGCAAACTCACAACGCCCAAGCACTATGCCTACATCAAGATTGCCGAAGGCTGTGACCGCCGTTGCGCCTATTGTGCCATACCGCTGATAACGGGCAGGCACGTCTCACGAAGCATGGAAGACATCCTGCAAGAGGTAGAAGAACTGGTTGCCGACGGGGTGAAAGAGTTTCAGGTTATCGAGCAGGAACTCACCTACTATGGGGTAGACCTATACGGAAAATCACGCATCGCAGAACTCATCAGTCGTATGGCCGACATCAAGGGCGTGAAATGGATACGGCTTCACTATGCCTATCCCAATCAGTTTCCGATGGAACTGCTCGACGTGATGCGCGAAAAACCCAATGTGTGCAAATATCTTGATATTGCCCTGCAACACATTTCCGACCATATGCTCCGGCAGATGCACCGCCACGTGACGAAGGCCGAGACGATGGCGCTGATCAGGAAAATCAGGGAGGCCGTGCCCGGCATTACCTTGCGCACCACACTGTTGGTGGGATTTCCGGGCGAGAGGGAGGAGGATTTCCGTGAACTCATTGATTTTGTGCGCGAAGTGCGCTTCGAACGCATGGGAGCGTTTGTCTATTCGGAGGAGGAAGGCACCTATTCGGCTACCCATTATGAGGATGATGTGCCGGAAGACGTGAAGCAGCGCCGGTTGGATGAACTGATGGCCGTGCAGCAAGAGATAAGTGAGGAAATAGAAGCTGCGAAGGTGGGCAAGACGTTCAAGGTGATCATCGACCGCCGGGAGGGTGATTATTATGTTGGTCGCACAGAGGCCTGTTCGCCTGAGGTGGACCCTGAGGTGTTGATACCGGCTGAGAAACGGCAACTGCGCAGGGGCTGTTTCTATGACGTAAAGATTACGGACAGTGACGAATTTGATTTATACGGAGAGGCATGAACAACAAGGAATTTATTGCAGAATTGGCTCAACGAGCCGGCTATACACAAGTGGATACCCAGAAAATGGTGACCCACATTGTGGATGAACTGGGTGACAGGTTTGAAGATGGCGACAGTGTGCAGATTGCCGATTTTGGTACCTTTGAGGTGAAGAAGCGTCTGGAGCGAATTGTTGTTAATCCGGCAAGTCAGGAGCGTATGCTGGTGCCGCCGAAACTTGTGCTCAATTTCAAGCCCGTGACGGCTATAAAGGAAAAGCTAAAGAACTCTTGACAACTCATCCGGTTATGAATAAGATAGGAAATAAGGAATTGGCGCGTGCCCTCGCAGACAAGTTTAAACTCGACAAAGCTTCGGCAGAGAAGTTCGTCGGGCAGATGTTCGATGTCGTTATTGACAGTCTGAAATACGACAAACAGACGAAGGTGAAGGGCTTGGGAACGTTCAAGATGACCAGTGTTGCCCCACGAAAGAGTGTGGATGTGAACACGGGTGACCCTATTATTATAGAAGGACGTGATAAAATTAACTTCACTGCCGATACCGCTATGCGCGACCGGGTGAACCGTCCGTTTTCCCAGTTTGAAACGGTAGTGGTGAACGATGGTGTGGATTTTGACCAAATCGATCAAAAATTTGCTGAAAGTATGAAAGAAAAGGAAGAAACTGAGGAGCGAGAAGAAAGGTTGGACACTGTTGAAGATACAGAAAAGACAACTGATGCACCTATGTCTGAAGATGGCGCAGAGACAAAGGCTGTAAATAATGACGAATGGTCGGCAGAATCTGAAGCTACGGAGGTCGTAGAAGAAGGGCAGCGCACGCCATTGGCTGTTTCTTCAGACCAGTTGGTATTCCTGAATGAGGAGGACGGGGATTCGGCCGATAGTCGCTCGGAAGAAACTGCAGAGGAGACTGCAGGTGCTCCTGATTTGGAAGATAAGGAGGACGGCGCACCGGTTGAGACGAGCGAAGCATATGCGGAGAAGGCGGTGGAGACAGATGCGACGCCAATGCTTTCTGCTGCACAACTGGCGGTCTTGAATGGTCGAAAAATATCGGATGGCAGTGCTGCAATAGAGGTAGCCGGTGAAGAAACCGAAACGGTCGGAGCATCGGTTGCTGAAGAAGTGCAGACTTTGACAGGCGCAGTGCCGATAGAGCCCGGCGAATCGGCGCAAACTTTGCTTGATGACGATACCTCCAATACTGCTGAAAAGGGACTTGAGGAGATCAAAAACTACACCATAGAATTAAAGGAGGAGATAGAACATCAGCATCGCAATGTGAAAATTCTGATGACGGTTGGGGTGGTATTGTTGCTTGCCTGTGTGGGCGGTATAGCTTATATGGCTACGCAATTACAAAAGCGAAACAACAGAATAGAACATCTGGAGGCTGCCATAGTGTCGGTGAAATACCCGGAGGCAACCGATTCGACGGCAATTACCGAGAGCAGCGGTGCTGTGGCTGCTGATGCCCGGAAAGACAGTGCGAAGACAATGGCAGAATCGGCTGCAACGGCTAAAGAACGGGAAGCAGAACTATTGAAGGCTCAACAGGAAGCCGAGCAAAAACGATTGGCGGCCAAAAAACATGAGGAGGCCGAGGCGAAGCGCAAGGCTGAGGAAAAGAAAGCTGCTGCAACCAAGCAGGCTGCTGAAGCCAAACAGACCGCCAAGGAAAATACCGAAGCCGCACGGCAGGACAAATACAACAGTGATGTGAGGATTCGCACGGGGGCTTATCGCATAGTTGGGATAGACCACACGGTAACAGTTCGTGCAGGACAAACCTTGACTGCTATCAGTAAGGCCACTTTGGGACCGGGAATGGAATGTTATGTAGAGGCTGTCAATAACGGCCGCACGGAATTCAAGGCCGGCGAAAAGATAAATATTCCCAAACTGCAACTCAAGAAGAAATAAGTGCCAAAGGGTGCTTATTTCCTCAGTCATGATGTTTTAGGCTTTCAACACGAGGCAACACCAGTTGTCGGTGGTATGCCGCAGATGCTCGTGCAGATGCAGTTTGTCGGCCGTTTCCAGCAGCATGGGAACATCGTTCTCATAGAAACCGCTGAGAATGAGCGTTGCATCGGGAGCCATCACGTCCTTAAAGGCAGCCATGTCTTGTAGCAGAATGTTGCGGTTGATGTTGGCAAGGACGGTGTCGAACAGTCCGGACACATGACTTAAAACCGATGCATTGCCATGCAGGACGGTGAGATTATTGACGTTGTTTTGCTCGGCGTTGTGTCGAGTGTTGTCTACGCTCCATTCGTCAATGTCGTAGGCAACCACCTCTTTTGCCCCTAACTTTGATGCAACAATGCCTAAAATGCCGGTCCCGCAGCCACAGTCGAGCACGCGTTTGCCTTCGAGCCGTGTATCCAAAAGTGTGGATATCATCATCTTGGTGGTCTGATGACCTCCCGTTCCAAAGGCCTGACGAGCATTGATATATACCGGAATGGCAGATTTTTCGGTCGGCTCTTGGGGGTGTCGGGCATCAATGATGATCACCTTGTCGTGAATATTGATAGGCTCAAAACCTGCCTCTTCCCATTGTTCGTTCCAATCTTTGTCTTCTACATCTTCAAAAGTGTAGCTTATGAGCGTGTTTTCAAGGGGAATGTCTGCAAGATTGGCGTTGAGCAAATCCTTGTTCAGGAGTTCCTGTTGTACATAGCCTTTTAGGCCTTTGGGAGTATCTTCAAAGGATTCAAAACCTGCTTCTGCCGAAGCATCGGCAACAAGGTCGCGCGCCACCTGCAAAAGGGCGGGAGGACAGGATATGTTAAATACCGCAACAATATATTTCATGATAAGTCTTAAATAATACTGCAAAAGTAAACAAAATAGGGAAAAACCTATCATGGTTTAGGGTTTTTCCGTATATTTGTGGGTGAACATATAGTATTTTTGTACTGTACAATAGTATAATGAGTAAACAGCATATATAAAGAACATCAATTAAAGGGAGTGATAAGATGAAAAAGATATTTTTACTTTTAGTCGCAGCAGGGACAATGTCGTTACAGGCGATGGCGCAGAATGACGACCTGTATTTCATACCCAATAGCGTTTCAAAGTCTGCCAAGTCCAACGCTCCGGTCGAAAAGCCAACTTACTATGCGGGCAGCGACCGAAGCACAGACGAATATAACCGTGCCGGACGTTTTCGCAGCTATTATCAGAAGATAGGTACGGACACGCTGGGCAATGATATCATCACGTTTCAGGGTGGGGAAGGTGTTTATCCGGATACATCTTATATAGACACGGCTTATGTTTATCCCGGTAGTGCACAGTTCGACGACGACTTTGAATATAGCCGTCGAATGAGTCGTTGGGACGGCTTCTACGACCCATGGCTGTATGGTTACGGCCCTTGGAGATACGGTTGGTATGCCGGTTGGTATGACCCTTGGTATTATGGTTATACAGGCTGGTACGATCCTTGGTATGGTTGGTACGGTGGTTGGCGTAATCCTTGGTATTACGGCTACGGAGGATGGTATGGTCCTTATTATAGTGGATGGTATGGATATCCGCGCTATTGGTATGGTGGCGGTTACGTTCGTAACGATGGCGGCAATCCAAGAGGCTTGACGGGAAATCGGACGTGGACCTATGATGGGCGTGGAAACACAGCAAACGCTGGCCGATTTGGCAGTGGTGCAGTCCGAAGCAATGGAAACTCAAGAAGCACTTACACTTCCCGCAGCAGGGGAAACCGCTCTTTCGGAGGGCGCACACCATCCTCACGGTCTAACTCGGACTATCGCACCACACGCAGCAACCGTAGCTTTGGCAACACCACACGGTCATCATCGAGTTTTGGCAGTGGCGGATTCGGAGGCTCACGCCCGTCCGGTGGTAGCTTCGGTGGTGGACGTCCGTCCGGTGGCAGCTTTGGCGGCGGACACTCTTCCGGTGGTGGCGGTGGTCACTTTGGAGGTGGAAGAAGATAAATTAAACTTGTAATATCAATAGAGAAACAATATGAAGACTAAGTATAATAAGTATAAATTAATGGCTGTAATGGCTCTGTTGGCTGCACCTTTGGCAGCTCAGGAGACCTATCAGGACACGAAACTCGTAGACAACGACTTGAACGGAACAGCTCGCTATGTGGGTATGGGCGGTGCGATGGAGGCGCTTGGCGCAGATATTTCTACGGTAAGTACCAACCCTGCGGGTGTGGGGCTCTTTCGTTCGGGACAAGTTGCCATATCCGGTGGATTGGTCAGCCAGCAGGGTGAAACCACATCGCCGTCTTTCGGAAATATCAATGTAGAATTCAAAGGCAACAAGACCAATGCAAGTTTCGACCAAGTGGGATTGGTATATTCCATGCCTTCAGGACGGAATGGATACTTGAACTTTGCTTTCAATTATCACAAGAGCCGCAATTTTGATCAAATTCTGACGGCTGCCAATAAGTTGAGCTACGCCTCGCAGAACAAGCTCACGGCGATGAAATATCCCATTGCCAACGAATATAGTTGGAATGCGGTGGACGCCAACTATGCCGAGATGATGACTCCGATATTGGATAATGATGGTAAAAAGGTTGGGATGGATTATCTGGATGGTACAGCCTACGTCTTTGGACAGTATCAGAAAGGATATATTGGCGAATACAGCTTCAACCTCAGCGGCAACGTCAACGACCGAATATTCCTCGGCCTTACCTTCGGATTGCATGACGTGAACTACCGAAGCAATAGTTACTACACGGAAAATTTGGATCAGGGAGCGACCTCTGCATTGTGGGAGGATCTGCGGATAGACGGTGCCGGCTTTGACATTAAGGCCGGAGCAATCTTCCGTCCGATAGAAAAATCGCCCTTCCGCATCGGAGTTTATGTCCACACACCTACGTGGTACGATTTGAGTTTGAGCAGCGCCAACGATCTGACAATGATGGATGAAGGCGGAAGACTGGACAAAGGCCAGCATGCGGAATATGATTTCAAGGTATATACTCCGTGGAAGTTCGGTATGAGTCTGGGCCATACCATAGGTCGGGAGCTTGCTATTGGAGCAACTTACGAGTATGCTGATTATAGTACGATTGACAACCGCGTGAAGGATGGTGGCTACTATGACTTCTGGAGTGGCGGTTATTATGAGAATACTTACAGTGATAATGCCATGAACTACCATACGGAGGCAACGCTCAAAGGGGTGAGCACTTTGAAGTTGGGAGTGGAATACAAGCCTCTTGAGAATTGGGCCATCCGTCTGGGATATAACTATCTGAGCCCGATGTTTGACAAGAATGGGTACCGTGACGGTAGCATTTCTTCGCCGGGAAGTGCTTATGCCACTTCGACAGACTACACCAACTGGAAGTCTACCAACCGATTGACTTGCGGATTCGGCTATTCTGCCAAGAAGTTCTTTATGGATTTGGCTTATCAATACTCGCAGACCGATGGAGATTTCTATCCGTTCATGAGTTACTATTCCATAGCATCTAACCCACAGGAAGACAATATTGCCGACAGGGTAGGCGTGAGCAACAAGCGTCACCAAGTCCTGTTCACGCTGGGTTACAGATTTTAAGACAGGATGCAGAATGTTTCAGCTTATCACAATATAAAAATTAAGGTATGAAAATCTTTTAGAGATTACTTTGGTTTTGATATGTACTGAAAGTAGGATATGTCGCGGGGCATATCCTATTTTTTTTGTACCTTTGCGCATGTTTAATTCCAAAAGCGATTCCAAAAACATGAAACGATTATCCTTTCTCATTATTTTGATAATGACATTGTTGAGTGTCCATGCTCAGAAACGACAATTCAGAGGAGCTTGGATACAAGCCGTCAATGGGCAATTTCAAGGTATGTCTCGCGACGCTATGCAGCAAACGCTCGTTAATCAGCTCGACGTGTTGCAGCAAGATGGTGTGAATGCCATTATTTTTCAGGTGCGCCCGGAATGTGATGCACTTTATGAGAGTCGTTTGGAACCTTGGAGCCGATTCCTGACCGGCGTACAGGGGCAAGCTCCCCAGCCATATTGGGACCCACTGGCATGGATGGTGGAGGAGTGCCATAAACGCGGGATGGAAATCCATGCGTGGATTAATCCCTATCGTGCCAAGACCAAAGGCACTACCCGTTTGGCCAACAGCCATATCGCCATGACAAATCCCCGTAGCTATTTCGTGTACGACAACCAGTATATTCTCAACCCGGCATTGAAGGAAAACCGCGATTATATCTGCAAGGTGGCAGACGATATTGTCGCTCGCTATGACATCGACGGATTCCATATTGATGACTATTTTTATCCCTATCCTTCACCGGGACAAATCATTCCCGACCAAGCGTATTATGAGGCATCGCGTGGAGGCTTTGCGAATATTGGCGATTGGCGCCGCAATAACGTCAATTTGTTTGTGAAACAGTTGGGCGAGACCATCCATAAACGCAAACCTTGGGTGAAGTTTGGCGTTTCACCTTTTGGCATTTACCGCAATCAGGCTTCAGATCCAAAGAACGGGTCAGCTACCAAAGGACTGCAAAACTATGACGATTTGTATGCCGACGTGTTGCTTTGGGTAAACAATGGATGGATAGACTATTGTGTGCCGCAGGTGTATTGGCAAATAGGGCATCCCGCAGCAGACTATGCCACGCTGATCAAATGGTGGGACAAGCACGCCTCCAACCGTCCTTTGTTTATTGGAGAAGACGTGGAGCGCACCGCCAAATATCCCGACCCGCAGAATCCCAACAATCATCAGCTTCCGGCCAAATACCGTCTTCACCGCCAGACGCATCATGTAGACGGCGTTGTGCTGTGGTATGCCAAAGCTGTGGTAGACAACGTTGGCAATTACGGCAGTGTGCTTCGCAATTCCTATTGGAAATATCCGGCCTTGCAGCCGTTGATGCCATTTATTGACAGCAAAAGCCCCAAGAAGCCCAAAAAGCTAAAGGCTATATGGACCAGCGACGGTTATGTGTTGTTTTGGCGGGCACCAAAGGGTAAAGACTGGGACGACAAGGCCGTGAAGTATGTGGTTTATCGTTTTGCAAAAAATGAACGGGTGAACATCAATGATCCATCGAAGATAGTTGCCATTACAGACCACACTTTCATCAATTTGCCGTATGACAAGGGAGATGTTCGATATACCTATGTAGTCACCGCATTAGACAGAATGTCGAACGAAAGCAAGGCCAAGAAGAAAAAGGTGAAACTTTAAGGTTTCAAAAGGCTGTTATGGGGACCGGAATAAGCCCCAATATAGCTGGCAGGTCGGAGAAGCGGATAATTTTTATCGGCTTCTCCGACTTCTCGTTTTATTTTCTTTTATAGCAGACAATACGACTATCCCTATCGTCCGCAGTGGCTGTTTGCCAAGAAGTATGGCGGAATGGAAGCGGGAAATAATGGTAGAGAAGTGGCGAGCGGGACTACGATTTCAGTTGTTGGAGCAGTTGTTTCACATAATAACGCTCCCAATCTTCCGGGTGGAGCTTCTGTTTGTCATACCGCAGTATGTCGATATCTATTCTGACAATGTTTTTTTCTTTTTCCGTTTGCGTGCGTCCTAAAGATCGCTCTGTCTGTTTCAGCAGCGTGTTAAGTTCATCGCGGTCCATCGTGGTTTCAGTGATGGCCAAACAGTTGAGATAGAGCGACGTGCCCTTGCCGATGGGAGTGGTCCATAGATTTTGTGAGAAGGCAATGTCTCCGAAGATGTTGCATAACAGTTTCCGGGCTTTTGCAATATTCTCTTCCTGATCAAAGTTTGAGCCGAGACAAAGCAGAAGTTTTTTCTTTTTCATGATTAGATGTGTCAGGCTGTACTCTTCCTGTGGAGTAGGGCCTTGTTTTGAAGATATGGATCAATGTTTTACAAGCTAAAGCAAGGGACGGACACACGGTCCGTCCCTGTTCATCCTTTTATCTCTTTTTAATGATATGTGAGCAGATGCTGTTTGATGCGTAAACACACATCATCAGAAAATTCTTTTGTACCCGTTGCTCTGCAACCTACTTGTTGCAATTAACGGGAATTTTATTGATACGGCGCAGATGACGCCCTCCGTCAAAATCAGTAGAGAGAAATTCATCCATGATGCTGCGTGCCATTTCGTTATCGATGAAACGTCCCGGCATTACGAGAATATTCGCGTTGTTGTGCTGACGGCTGAGATGAGCAATTTCCGGCATCCAGACCAATGCCGCACGCACGCCCTGATGTTTGTTCAGTGTGATGCTGATACCTTCTCCGGAGCCGCAGATGGCAATGCCCGGATAAACCTCGCCCGACTCAATGGCGCTGCCCAACGGATGGGCAAAGTCGGCATAGTCGGAACTTTCGTCTGTGTAGGCACCAAAATCTTTGTAAGCAATTCCTTTTTCGTCAAGATATTGCTTGACAAACTGTTTTAAAGCAAAGCCGGCGTGGTCGCTGGCCAGTCCGACAGTTTTGATTTCCATATTGATATAGATTTGTTGGTGAGTGTTGAGGTAAAGCAAAGCAGCAGGGACCATAAACCGCAGATATGCAGCCCATCTGAAAGTTATAGTCCCTGCGTGCAGTCAATTCTATTTCTCAAGAAAAGCCTTCACCTGCTTGTACACATTCTCACCCGTGTATCCGAGTTTCTCATCGAGCACCTTGTAGGGGGCGGAGAAGCCAAAGCTGGGCATGCCGAATATTTTGCTGTTGGGGCCTATGCCCACCAAGCCTTCCAAGGTAACGGGAAGCCCGGCGGTCATGCCAAACTTCCTGACGTTGTAGGGCAACACGCTCTCTTGATATTCCGGGCTTTGGGTGCGGAACAATCCTTCGGAAGGAGCACTGACCACACGCACTTTGATGCCGTCTTTGCGTAGGGCTTCGGTGCCTGCTTCGAGGGTAGAAACCTCAGATCCGCTTGCAACGAGAATCACGTCGGGGTCTTCGTCAGATCCGGCCACGATATAAGCCCCCTTGCTCACTTGGCTGTAATCGTTGCCTTCCGGTAGATTTTCGATGGTCTGACGGGAGAAAATGAGGGCCGTCGGCGTGTCGATGTTCTCCATGGCGAGCTTCCAACATGCTGTGGTTTCCTCCACATCGGCCGGCCGGAACACACGGATGCTATCCTTGCCGGCATGGTTTTTCATCTTTTCCATCAGGCGAATCTGTGCCTCTTGTTCAACAGGCTCGTGGGTGGGACCGTCTTCTCCGACGCGGAATGCGTCGTGTGTCCAGATGAATTTCACGGGCACTTGCATCAAGGCAGCCATACGCACGGCCGGCTTCATGTAGTCGGAGAACACGAAGAATGTACCGCAGGCAGCAATAACACCGCCGTGAAGCATCATGCCGATACACATATCGGCCATCGTCAGCTCGCTCACACCGGCTTGGAAGAACGCCCCACTGAAATCGCCTTTCATGAGATTGGTGGTCTTCTTCAGAAACCCATCGGTCTTGTCGGAATTGGAAAGGTCGGCAGAAGCACATATCATGTTGGGCACCTGCTCGGCCAACACGCTGAGACAAGCCGCACTGGCAGCACGTGTCGCCGCACCGGCTTTCTGCTCCACCTTTGTCCAGTCTATCTTGGGTGCCTTGCCGGAGAACCATTCGTCCATGAGCGCAGCCTTGTCGGCGTTGGCTTTTCGCCATGCCGATTCCTCTGCCCGGCGTGCAGCGACAATTTTCTGAAGTTCTTCCCTACGGGCGTCATAGAGCGCCTTGACGTCATCAAAGATAACGAAAGGATTATCCACATCGCCACCAAGATTCTTCACGGTGTTGGTATAGGCAGCTCCGCCGAGAGGTGCCCCGTGCGTCTTCACGTTGGCCTCATAGCTCGTTCCGTCAGCCTGCAGAGCACCTTTACCCATGATGGTCTTGCCGATAATGAGGGTGGGGCGAGCATCTTCCTTTTGAGCTGCGTCGAGTGCTTGGCGAATTTCCTCAACGTCGTTGCCGTTGATTTCCATCACGTTCCACCCCCAAGCCTCGTATTTGGCCTTGGTGTCTTCGTTCATCACAACCTTGGTTTCCGTGGAAAGCTGAATGTCGTTAGAGTCGTAAAACATGATGAGGTTGTTCAGTCCGAGATTGCCGGCAATACGACCTACACCCTGCGAAATCTCTTCCTGAACGGCTCCGTCGCTGATATAAGCATAGATTTTGTGTTGCATGACGGCCTTATCGAGGCGTGCCTCCAGAAACTTCTCGGCCACAGCGGCTCCTGCTGCCATTGCATGGCCCTGTCCAAGCGGCCCGGAAGAGTTTTCAATGCCATGCATGATATCGAGTTCGGGATGGCCCGGAGTGATGGACTCCCACTGGCGGAATTGTTTCAAGTCGTCCATCGAGAAGAATCCGCGAAGGGTCAATCCGGCGTAGAGCATGGGGCTCATGTGGCCGGGATCGAGGAAGAAGCGGTCGCGTCCCGGCCATTTGGGGTCGGCAGGGTCGTAAATTAGGTATTCCGCGAAGAGTACATTGATGAAATCGGCTCCACCCATTGCGCCTCCGGGGTGGCCTGAATTGGCTTTCTCAACCATGGAAGCTGCCAATATGCGGATATTGTCAGCTGCACGGTTCATTAATTTGATGTCATTCATTGCTATATGGTTTTTTGTTACGTACAAAGTTAGTCTATTACCTACAAAGGTATTCATTTTTAAGAATTATCCCATAGAGTTTTGCAACTTTGTTTGGAATATTTGCCATTCTACAGTAGCTTTGCCTCAGAAAAATGCAAAGTGATGGCTCGGATAGCGATGAAGCCCAGACGAGACGGAGTGTTTCCGGCCTACGGTTAAGCTCTAAAAATGCAGCCTGCAAGTTCAATCAGTGTGGCTCTCAGGTTGGGGGGAAGTGGTTTGAAAGTACAGCTCATACTGTCTGGAAGCAACGTAAACACATTACTTACTAACTCCGGACATACCTTTCGGCTTGGAAAGTACGTTTTGTGTCATACTTTCTTATGTAAAATAAGTTTACCGTTTTTCGACGATTATTTTCAGAACATCTGGAAGAAAAAGGACTATGTTTTTGCCTTTGTTAGCTGCCCGCAGCAGGTGAAAAGTCTGCGTTTTTCAGGTTTTAAATTCTGCCATGCGATGTCGAGGCCTTAATCGCAGTGCGGTTACGCCCTAACCGCCACACGGATAAGCCTTATCCGCATGACGGTTAGGCCTTCCTCGTCGTGCCATTCGATACTTCATCGCGGACGAGGGTATGGGAGTCGCAAAGTGACTATTCTTTAATGTGCTGACTGTCAGCGCACTGCAATATCGCGCAATTTTCGCGTATTCGGAACGAGAATAGAATTATTTTTGAATTCGCGAATTTTAAACCGCCTTTTGTAAATAAAAATACGGGTATCCAATACGTTTTCTTCGTGAAACGATTGGATACCCGTCAGGCACGTTTATACGTATTTCTACCGCAGGTTGATCGTGACGACAGACATGGCCGGCACCTTAACCCTGACCTTGTTGTTCTTGATTTTAACATCCTTGAAATCGGCAGGAACAACTGTGTTGGGCCGTTCAAGGTCGTTGTAATCATTAGTTTTCTTACTGGTCAGATTTTTTCCAACGGCTTTTCGGGGCATCACCCGTGTAACTTTGTGATGCGTACCTGTTGTGTAAAGATGAAAACATATAGAGTGTGGCCTATTCGAGATATTGCCTGAGGGTAGAGGCGTATTTGCTGAATCTGATTTTTCGCAGTGCCTTTTCCCGCACCTGTCTGATGCGTTCACGGGTCATACCCAGACTGTCGGCAATTTCTTCCATGCTCTTCTCCATTTCGCCAATACCAAACGACTCTTTGATGATTTTCTGTTCGCGTGTGTTGAGCACCTCGCGCAGCAAGTCGTTGATAAACTGATGCATTGATTCCTTGTCGAGCGAGCTGTCTGATTTCATTCTGCTATCGTCCGACGAGAGCAAATCGGCCATAGAGCCCTCGTCCTCGTTGCCCAGAGGGGCGTCGATACTCGTGGTGCGCGAACTGGCGTTCATGGCTGCCGCAATCTGCGATTCCTCTACATCCAGAATCTCTGCCAACTCGTGGTTGGAGGGAA
This sequence comes from uncultured Bacteroidales bacterium, assembly GCA_937995875.1. GTDB lineage: Bacteria > Bacteroidota > Bacteroidia > Bacteroidales > Bacteroidaceae > Prevotella. Next base: position 14,475 of record CALKIW010000120.1, read on the forward strand.
GGCGCCCGTGTTCCTGAAGAAATGTTTCTGCGGCTCTGGTTGCTTTGCCATAGATGCCCACTTGGTTGAGTGGCATACGGACGATGCGACTCTTCACGGCCAAGGCTTCCATGATGCTTTGCCGAATCCACCATACGGCGTATGAAATGAACTTGAAACCGCGCGTCTCGTCAAATTTTTCGGCGGCTTTCACCAGACCCATGTTGCCTTCATTGATGAGGTCGGTAAGCGATATGCCCTGATGTTGATATTGCTTGGCTACCGAAACCACGAAACGGAGGTTTCCCCTCACCAAGCGGTCGCGCGCTGCTTCGCCTTCCGGTCCGCCCTTATGGATGGATCGGGCTAATGCGGCTTCTTCGTCGGGCGTAAGCAATGGCTCGCGTGCTATCTCTGTGAGATACCGGTCGAGAGCTTCGCTGTTGCGGCTGGTGATGTTCTTGGTGATTTTTAATTGTCTCATTTCTTAAGGTTATTTTCAGAGTTAGCTTTACAGGTATGTCGCAAAAGTACAAATAAATATCATATCGCCAAAGGATATTGTAAGAAAAATAGTCAAAGTTGAATTTGCTTTATGTAGGAATAATCTTGTTTATCATCGTTTTCCAAAAATATTTTCTAACTTTGCGAGAGATTGTAATAAGCCACAATTTTGTTGTGGAAAATTTGAAATAAAACGAAATGAATACGTTGCGAAATTTTGCTGAAATTGTAGAAAGACTGAGGAGTGCCGGCATAAAACGCAGGGTTGCGGTGGTCTGCCCGCGCGATAAAGCTACGATGGACGCCATAGAACGCGCCTCGAACGAAGGATTTGTTGAGGCGGAAATGATAGATAATGAGAACTTGCAGACGGCTGCCGAGACGGCTGTGACGATGGCGCAGGAGGGAAAGGTAGACATGATTATGAAGGGGCTCATTCCCTCTGAAATATTGTTGAAGGCCATTCTCCGATTCAACGGAGGCCTGTTGCCTGAGGGACGTATGCTCACCCATACCGCGTGCGCGCACTTTGCGCAATATCACAAACTGCTGTTCTATACCGATGCGGCCGTGATACCTGTCCCCACGCATGAACAGCGGGTGCAGCAGGTGCGGTATATGGCCAATTTCTGCCATGCGATGGGTATCGAGGAGCCTCGCATTTCGCTCATTCATTGCAGCGAGGAGGTGGACGAACGCCATTTCCCCTACACAGTGGGCTATCGGGAAATAGTAGAGATGGCCCGGCAAGGAAAATTCGGGCGGTGCATCGTCGATGGCCCGCTGGACTTGAAAACCTCGTGTTCGGCAGAGAGTCTCAAGGTGAAAGGTATTGCGTCGCCCATTGCCGGCGAAGCAGATGCTTTGATATTTCCGGATATAGAGAGTGGCAATGTGTTTCACAAGACCATCACGCTGTTCAACGATGCAAAATTGGCGAGCCTGTTGCAGGGACCGCGTGTGCCTGTGGTGCTGACTTCGCGCGCCGACGCTCTGAAAACCAAATACTACAGTTTGGTCGTTGCGGCAGCCTTGGGAGCAGAAAAAGCATAGAACGGTTGGGCGCTTTGTTGAGAGGCACGATGCAACCATATATGAACATAAGGAGACTTATGAGATTAGAGAAAAATAAAATTACAGTGAATAAATGAAGATATTAGTTGTCAATCCCGGCTCTACTTCGACCAAGATAGCTGTCTATAAAGACAGCACCCAAATATACTCCACGAACATTCATCACCCCAACGAACAGTTGGCAAGGTTTGACGACGTACACGACCAATATGATTTTCGTCGGGAACTGGTGCTCGAAGAACTGCGCAAAAATGACATTCCGGTCGCTTTTGACGCAATTATCGGACGGGGAGGCATAGGCAAACCCGTTTCCGGCGGTGCTTATGACATCAACGAACAGATGATTCACGACAACCTCACGGGGCTGTTTCATCACGCGTGCAACCTGGGATGTAAGATCGCCTACGATATTGCCAAAACGATTCCCGATTGCCGGGCACTCATCGCGGAGCCGGGTGTGGTGGACGAGATGACGCCTGTGGCACATGTTACGGGCCGCCCGGAGATGAAGCGTTCGTGCGTTTGGCACGCGCTCAATCAGCGCGCCGTAGCCAAACGGTTTGCAAAGGAGACAGGACGCGCTTATGAAGACTTGAATCTCATTATCTGTCACATGGGAGGCGGCATCTCGATTGCGGCCCACGATCATGGCAGGGCTGTGGATGTGAACGATGCCATCAATGGCGAAGGGCCCTTCAGCACGGAGCGTTCGGGATCGTTTCCGAGTTCGAGGATTGTCAGACTGTGTTTCAGTGGTAAGTACACCGAACAGCAGTTGCTGAAGATGATTACCGGGCAGGGAGGCGTGACAGCCCATCTGGGCACGAATGATATGCGGGAAGTAATGCGGCGCATCAATGACGGCGACGATTATGCCCGATTGGTGTTGGATGGCATGGCCTATAATATTGCCAAATGGATTTGCGCGCTCGGAGCCACGTTTTGCGGTCGGGTTGATGCGATTCTGCTCACGGGCGGAGTGGCACATTCTGAAAAAATTATAAGCATGATACGCCGCAGGGTTGAGTTCTTGGCACCCGTGCATTGTTATTCCGGAGAAAACGAGATGGAGGCGTTGGCAGCAGCAGCTCTTGCCGTGTTGCGGGGAGAGATGAAAGCGCAACAATATATATAAGGTGGAGCGTTGGTTGGGGTTGTCGATCTGTGCGACAGACGGCCTCAAGGCTCGCCGACAACTCCGAGACAAGTTTCGTAAACAGCCGACAGACACGCTCCGCTATAATCGACGCAAACCTTCAGAGGTATTCGGAGAACGGACGGCGGTGCGGGAGTCGAGCTGTGCTGAAATGCTGATCATGGCACGGATGGATATGAACACAGTGACATTGTGCGGCAGAAATAATGAGAAGGTAGTTCAAAACGTGTGTCGATTTCTTGGAGTAGTACAATAATTTTACTAACTTTGCCTTTGAATGTTAACGTAAGTCATGACACGCTGACAGATGAAAGATATAAAAAAAATAGTTCTTACCGGCGGCCCATGTGCGGGAAAGACTACCGCGCTGGTAAAGATCATAGAGCATTTTTCAAGTCTCGGATTCAAGGTTTTCACCATCCCTGAAGTGCCCACGCTCTTTTTACAGTCTGGTATGGACTATCTTACGCCCAACCTTAACTTCTTCTACGAAGGAGAGAAAGCTACACTTGAAATCCAGCTTCAGCTTGAAGACAAGTTTATGAAGATGGCCGAGCAGGTGGAAGAACCTGCTGTAGTGGTGTGCGATCGCGGCTCTATGGATATTTCGGCTTATCTCAAACCGGAGATGTGGAAAGAGATAACCGGTCGAGTGGGCATCACACCGCAGCAGCTCATCGACCGCTACGATGCAGTGTTACATCTGGTTTCGGCAGCCGATGGTGCGGAGCAATTCTACACCACGAGCACCAATGCACACCGTCAGGAACAGAAAAACGAAGAAGGATTGCGCATTGCTCGCGAACTCGATAAGAAGGTAATCCATGCTTGGAGCAGTCATCCGCATTTGCGGGTAATCAACAACCACGACGATTTCGACACTAAACTCAACCGTGTGTTGAGGGAAATTTCGAACGTGCTCGGCCTTCCTCAGCCCATCACAGAGGAGCGTAAATACGTCGTTGAGGTTGTGGGCGAAGTGCCGTCGGCCATCGACAGCGATATTCTTCAGACCTATCTGGTTTCAGATCCCGATAGTGAAGTGAGGCTGCGTAGGCGCAGTTGGGCCAATGGAAATCAAGTCAATGTTCACACCATAAAGAAGACTATCAACGGGAAGGAGCAGGTGGAGACCGAGCGACAAGTGAGCAATGCGCTTTACGAATCGTTGTTGTCGCAGGCTGATCCCTATCGCAGGCCAATCCGAAAAAAGCGTTGCAGCTTCATCTGGAAAGGACAATATTTCGAACTCGACAGTTATCTCGACCAGCTGGAGGGAACGGTTATCTTGGAAACTAAAGGCATCGACAGCACCGAAGATGTGAATTTCCCACCGTTTATCAAGGTTGTGAAAGACATCACGGGCAACCGTAACTATTATAATTATAACTTGGCATTGAGAAAAGCATAGTATGCACATCGTAATAGCAGGAAATATCGGAAGTGGCAAGACCACGCTCACCAAAATGCTCGTGCGTCATTACGGCTGGGAGCCACGTATGGAGAGCGTGATAGAGAATCCTTATTTGAAAGACTATTATAGCGACATGGAGCGATGGTCTCTCAATTTAGAGGTGTATTTCCTGAAAGAACGCTTCCGCGATCTCCTTGACATCGCTAAGGCCAAGACCACTATCGTACAAGACCGCTCTATCTTTGAGGGTGTGTATATATTCGCAGCCAACAACCATGACATGGGAAACATGAGCGATCGAGACTTCAATACCTATATGGGATTGTTCGATTCGATGATGATGATCGCCCGGAAACCGGATCTGATGGTGTATTTGCGGTCTTCGGTGCCACACTTAGTGGACCACATCCACAAGCGGGGGCGAGACTATGAACAGAATATCCAGCTCGACTATCTGAACAATCTCAACACCCGTTATGAAGACTTTATCAACAATAAATATAAAGGACGCGTGCTCACCATTGATGCAGACAATCTCGATTTCCTCTATTCGAGAGCCGATTTTGCCTTTATCATTAAGCAGATAGATGCACAGCTGGCTGACATACAGAATATTGACAATTCGCTGTTTAGCACAGTCCGATAACGCTTTTATTACTAATTCTCCATCATCTAACATATCAATCATGCACATTGCAATCGCAGGAAACATCGGAAGTGGTAAGACTACACTCACCAAAATGCTGGCCAACCGCTATGGATGGATACCCAGATTTGAGCCGGTAGACAACAACCCCTATCTCGACGACTTCTATAAGGACATGAATCGGTGGTCGTTCAATCTACAAGTTTATTTTCTCAATAAGCGTTTCAAGGAGGTAGTGGACATTGCCAACAGTCCGGAAACATTCATCCAAGACCGTACCATCTTCGAGGATGCACGCATCTTTGCCCCCAATCTTCATGAGCAGGGCTATATGAGCGACCGTGACTTTGCCAACTATTCAGACTTATTCGACTTGATGATGTCGCTTGTGAAGTTGCCGCAACTGATGATTTATATCCGCTCGTCTATTCCAACCCTTGTGGAGCATATTGAAAAGCGAGGACGCTCCTTTGAGCAAAGCATTCGCATTGATTATCTCACAGGATTGCAGAAACGCTATGAAGACTGGATAGCAGGCTATAAAGGCGATCTGATCATTATCGACGGCGACAATCTCAGTTTTGAGGACACGCCCGAAGACTTCCGTAAGGTGACCGACATGATTGATGCCAGCCTCTACGGACTCTTTCCTATGGACGACAAATAGAAATGGGATAAAGTCTCCCTACAGAAACCTTCGCCGCTTCCCTGACGTAGCATCGGAATGTCGCTCCCATCCTGTTGCCCTTTTATTGAAGCGTGTTGTTTGGACGACAGTATTATTATCACAAGACATAAAAACACAAGAATCATGACGGAAACAAAGGAAATCAAGACCCCAAGCATCAATCTCCTGATGACGGGAAAAGACGCGGGCCGTGACGTGATGGTCATCGGACTGAAAGAATCCTATCGCGACAAGCTGCAATATCAGCGTTCGCTGAAGCGGGAGTATGCTCAGTGTCGTGAGTTAAAACACCCCAACATCTTGGAGATAATCGAAGAAAGAGACGACGATCAATACGGACTTTGCCTTGTGATGGAATGGGAATCGGCCCGAACATTGACCGAATATATACAGGAATCTCATAGCGAGGAAGAAAAAAAGAGCATTATCCGTCAGCTTGCCGATGCGCTGAGTTTCCTGCATCAGAATGGAAGGGTGCATGGAGCCCTTAATCCCGACTGTATCTTTGTTACCCATCAGGGCGACCGTGTGAAGCTGCTCAACTTCCGCATACGCTATGCCGACCAGATGCACGAGCCTATTGCTTCCTTGAAATTTCGTGCGCCGGAGGCCAAAGACGGTACGGTGGCACTCGATGCCCGCACAGATGTGTTTTCTTTGGGAATGATTTTAAAGGAGATGGGCTTTGGGAGTGATTACGAAGAAGTTGTCTCTGTCAGCAGCAACTTTGCCCGAAACGACCGCTATCCGGACGTAGAGACCTTTCTCGATGCGTTTGAACATCGCCGCTATACACGCAGAAGCAGTGGTAGTGATGGTGGAAACGGTGCTGGCAACAAGCGTGCGGCCATGCTCATCGCAACCATCGTGGGGCTTGTTGTGGTTGCCGCGCTGTTGTATTTCAACAGAAACAGTGGTGTCCCGGAAGCCGAACAGCCTGTGGCTGAAATGGTGGATTCTACACAAACCGATGCCATACAGGAGAACAATGCAGCCGAACAAACCAGTCAATCGGCAGCAAATGACCAACCGCAGGACACGAATTCAAAATCGGCAACTGTGAGTGGGAATTATTCGGACGACCTTGCATTCCTCAACGAATTGGTGCCACAGATGCACATCGACCTTGATAAAATCTATGCTTCGGGTGGCGACAACGCAGCTATCCATGCTAAAGTGGCAAGGTATTACAGGGGATTGAGAAAGGCGTTGGGCAATAAGACCGATGCCCAGTTTGCCGCTTACGACAAGGAGTTTGCAGATTATGTAAACAAGAAAAATGCCGGGCAATAATCCTTGTCGTTCTAACTTGTCATCCTATTTTTGTTTTTCATCTATGAACTTACCCCGTTTGTTCATCGTCTTGGCCGTTTTGGTCATGCAATATGCCGTTCCCCTCTCGGCTCAAATCGAGCAACCGGAAGGCCGCAGGCTCACAAATATCGCAGTAGGACTTAATCAGCAGCGCGATTCTGCTTTGTACAGCAAGTTCAACATAGGGCTTCTGTCTGAGGTCGATACGCTACGGGGAATGCAGTTAGGACTGTTTTACGGTGGAATTCGTGGCGATGCACGCGGGTTTATGCTTGCCGGCGTGACCAATGCAACCCATGCCATGCAAGGCGTGCAGCTCAGCGGATTCAGCAATTCGGTGTTCACCCCGATGCGTGGCCTGCAAATTAGTGGGCTTAACAATATCGCTATGGGGGTGAAGAAAGGCATGCAGTTATCGATGGCGGCAAATATCAGCTCTGGTTATATGCGTGGTATTCAGTTGGCGACCTACAACTATGCCGACACGCTCAACGGCTCACAGATAGGAGTTTTTAATGCGGCGCTGAGCCATCCTAAGGGTGTTCAGATTGGTATAATCAATTATACCAGAGACACCATTGCCAACAAGATAGGACTGATCAACATAAACCCCAAGACGCGCATTGACCTGCTCACGTTCGCCGGAAACTCTTCCAAGCTCAATATGGCACTTCGTTTCCGCAACCGCAGCACATACAACATCTTTGGAGTGGGTACACACTATATGGGGTTCGACGAAGATTTCTCCGGCTCTATCTATTATCGCATAGGTCAATATTTCAGGTTATCACCCCGATGGTCTGTCAGTGGCGACTTGGGTTTTCATCATGTAGAGACGTTTAAGAAAAACTCCGCCGACGGCCCCAAACGTCTGTATTCCCTACAGGGGCTTCTCAATGTCGATTATCAAATCAACCCTACAGTGGGAGCCTTTGTGTCTGCCGGCTATGGAACGACACGTTTTTATGGCTCTCACCATAATTACAGAACACGCCCAATCTTGCAGGCAGGACTGAGCTTCAGGTATCACCACAATATTCGGAAGGAGCAGCTGTGGCAGGCAGAACGCGAGCGCGACATGGAATACTATTTGGCTAAGCTGAGCGAAACTCCCGACAGCCAACTCTACCGTTTCACCGATTCCGACTATAGAGAGCGGCGGTGGTGGCGTGCGGCCGGACTGACAACGGGCATCAATCTTCTGGTGCATGGTTTCGATCGGTATGTGTTGAACGAAGACTTTGCCAAGGTGCATTTTAAAGACATTGGACATAACTTCCGCCATGCCTTCGTTTGGGATAACGACCAGTTCTCTACCAATCTTTTTGCGCATCCCTATCATGGCAGTCTCTACTTCAATGCCGCCCGAAGTAACGGACTCAACTTCTGGCAGAGCACACCCTACGCGCTTGGCGGAAGTTTGATGTGGGAATTTTTTGGCGAAGTGGAGCCTCCGGCCATCAACGACGTCTTTGCGACTACGTTTGGCGGTATAGCACTCGGAGAGGTGACGCATCGCATTTCCGCCCTGATCCTGAACGACCGCAGTCGGGGATTTCGCCGCTTCCTGCGCGAGGCGGCAGCAACGCTCGTCGATCCGATGCGCGGACTCACACGTATGATAGACGGCGATGCATGGGATGTTCGCGAGAACAAATATCTCTATCATGATTTCAGTCGCATTCCCGTTGAGTTCACCATGGCGTTGGGCAGTAGGTATTTGGCCGACGACGGCGCACTCTTTCGGGGAGAAGGTCAGCCCTATCTCACGTTCAGTCTGGAATATGGAGATGCTTTTGAGGAGGAGAATACAAAACCCTACGACTATTTCACGTTAAATGCCACGTTCGGTTTTACGGGCAACCAGCCACTGTTCAATTCCATCCACCTCATGGGCCGTTTATGGAGCAGCGTCGTGTATAGCGGGAAACAGGGGCAGACGCTCATCGGACTATTCCAGCATTTCAATTATTACGATTCCGAGCCGGTGAAAAACGGCAGCGACATCACGCCTTATCGCATTTCGGAGGCGGCTGCTTTCGGACCGGGCATTATTTGGCAGTTCCCTCATGTTAGCAATCTTTCGCGTCTGGAACATCGCATATTTGCCGACTTGATATTGCTGGGAGGCACCAAAAGCGATTATTACAACATCATCGATCGCGACTACAATATGGGGTCGGGATTTAGTTTCAAGTCGAACACGTTGATGCAGTTTCCCCATTTGGGACGCTTTGCGCTCAACATAGACTATTACAGCATCTTTACGTGGAAGGGCTACGAGGGCAAAGATCTGGCCACGATCGACCCCCTGTATCTCAATGCGCAGGGTGATCGCGGCAGCGCTTCACTGTTGGTCATCAACCCCAACTTCTTGTTTCACTTGAAAAACAACTTCGGTATAGAGCTTTCTGCCAATTACTATGCCCGCCACACACGTTACAAATATCACAACAATGTGCGTGCCCGAACGTTCGAGGTGAGGGGCGGACTGGTATATCGTTTCTAAAACGATGCAAGGTTTTGCCGTTTGTTTAATTTATAGGGTGAACCAAACTTTATATTGAAGCAATGAAACAGCAACTCAAATCTTTCTTTTTGCTTACGGCGGCTGTGGTGATGTTTGCCTTGTTGTATTCCTGCCAGGATGACGATGACTAAAGACCTGTCATCGATCCGACGATACCATACGTCACTATGTCGGCCGACGGAGTGCCCGAAATTTTCAATCCGACTGGGATGAGCAGGGAACTTTTCAACGCTATCATTGTCGGGCGGGGATGGTATCATGAGGTGTCTCATGAAATCAAACCCGACGGAGTGGTGAATATGACCGACTTCTATCATAACATGATCGGTATGTCTCCATCGCATTATTATTTTGATGCCGATTCGGTTACGGTGTTCAGTTATCATGATTCGCAGGGCTACATGAATGGTGGACGTGGCTTCGTGCGCAGTGCATATACATACAACGAGGCCGATCAGGGCATCTATGTGCAGGGTAGGCGGATATTGCAGATTAAACCCATTGAGACGGAAAACTGCAAATATCTGATGACCGTCAAATGGACTGCCATGCGCTCAGATGATACGCGGGTATATACTCTGGATATTCTCAGACGTATGACAGCTAAGGAGTTGGAAAAGACAAGGCGCACCTACAGCGCCAATTTTACAAAGCGATGAGATAAGCACCCCCCTTTTTAGAGGGCGCACAGCGGACAATGGGTGACAGTCTGCTTTATCGGTTATTTTTCTTGACTGTCTTGCTGACGACTGTGAATCGTCAGCAAGACACGGAAGGATGGTTTTGTGTCACCCGTGCTTTTGCTTTCTCATCTCTCCCGACCTCTTCCCGCCAATCCAGCTACGTTGCTTTGTAAACAAAACTTCACTTAGAAAGGTGTGTTCTATATTGGCAATCTGGCTCGAAAAGGGCTATGCTTTTGGTGCACGGACGAGAGAAAGGCTGAGGTGCATACCTTCACAGCGTTGCGGTTACTATGTTTTCGCCCCGCCGAAAGGCTTTAGCGGCAGTGCGGTTGAGGCTTAGTCAGGTTGCGGTTAGGGCTTCAACGCCTCGCCGTAAGGCTCTAACCGCACATGTGTTTGTTTGCAGACGCTTTGGGAATTGTGTGCTATGGTTGTAACCTGTTGATTTGAAGCGGTTTATAAATAACGCGAAATTTCGGCGTATTTGAAGCCAACTGCATTTTGTTTTCAAATCGGCGAAATTTGGAAGCAGTTTTGTTGATATTTCGTACCATCCATTTTGCCGGCTCAATTGTATGTTTTGCTCATGTGCTTCGACTTGAGTTGTACTATTCATTGCGTTTTTATAGTCTTAGCAATATACTGGATGTTTACTGTGGAGAGCGGATAGTGTTCCGAAATGACGGTTGAAATAACAGAAGCGCAAGGTGAATATGTGTTGTCACCTTGCGCTTCTTGCGTTCTGCTATATGGTTTTATGCTTGTTCAGCTGCGGCTTTGTCGGTAAAGACTTCCACCGTGTGGAGCGCATGATGCCCCACGTAGGCGGCCGGTCCGGCATCGTTTTGGTCGATGATGTCGGCTAAGACCTGAGCCTTACCCTTGCCGGTGAGCAGGAAGATGAGTAGTCGGGCGTGGATGATGGGCATCCCCGTGAGAGCAATGCGCTGCTGTCCGGTCTTGGGGTGAGTGCCCACCGCGTAGGCTTTGTCGGTGGTGAGCAGATGTTCCTGACCGGGAAAGATAGATGAGGTGTGGCCATCGTCGCCGGCTCCCAAGAGCACGATGTCGAACTGAGGGAAGCCCTCCTCCTCTGGCACCATGCTGCGCACTTCTGTCTCATAGCGTCGGGCTTCGTCTTCGGGCGTGTTCTCACCCTTGATGCGCACGACGTTTTCTTTGGGAATGTTGATTTTGTTCAGCAGATTGTCGCGCGTCATGCCGTAGTTGCTTTCTTCGTCGGTGGGCGGCACACAGCGCTCGTCTACCCAGAACAAGCGGATGCGGTCCCAAGGCGTTTGGGCATCATATTGCTCAGCCCAAAGGCGGAACATCAGTGCGGGCGTGCTGCCCCCGCTGAGCGCAATGTTCACTGTTTGCCCGGCAGGCCGTTCGTTCGTTACTTGCAGTATGCGCTCAATCAGTGCGCACGCGGCTTCGGCGTCGGTGTTGTGGATACGGGTAATCATAGTTCGCAGTATAAATCGGTGTTGGTAAGATTCTTGCACGGATTGGTCCATTCGGCCTTGTGGTCGTGCATCAACTTGTCGCTCTCTTGCGGTCCCCATGTGCCTACGGGGTAGCCATAGAGTGGAGCCTCGTTGTGGCTCTGCCAGTATTTGAGTATGGGGTCGAAGAATCGCCATGAAGCCTCCACCGCGTCGTTGCGTGTAAAGAGGGTTGGGTCGCCCTGAATACAATCGTCGATGAGACGTGCATAAGCGTCATTGATGACGATGTCGCCCAGTTGGTCATAAGTGAAATCCATAGCCACGCGTTTCACTTCGAAGCCGGCTCCAGGCACTTTCATGCCGATCTTCAGGCTGATGCCCTCGTTGGGCTGTATGCGAATGGTGAGCATGTTGGCCTGCGGATGCTTGCCTCCGGCCGCGTTTCCAAACATCTGGTGGGGCGTTTCGCGGAAGTGGATGACAATTTCGGTGACTTTTGTCGGCATCTGCTTGCCCGTTCGGATGTAGAAGGGGACGCCGCTCCAGCGCCAGTTGTCGATGCTGAGGCGCATGGCCACAAAGGTTTCTGTGCGCGATTGCGGACTGATGCCTTTCTCCTCGCGATACCCTTTTTGAGCGTTTCCGGGCGTGTATTGCCCGCGAACGATGTGTTCTTTGAGGTCGGTTTCGTTGAGGGGTTTCAGCGAGTTGTACACCTTCACCACTTCGTTTCGGAAACTGTCGGCATTGAATGCGGCAGGTGGCTCCATGGCGGTGAGGGCCACGAGTTGTATGAGATGGTTTTGCACCATGTCGCGCAGAGCACCGGCCGTGTCGTAGAATCCACCTCGATTTTCGATGCCGAGATTTTCTACGGCCGTAACTTCTACGTAGTCGATATAGTTGCGATTCCATATTGGCTCGAAGATGCCGTTGGCAAAGCGAAAGGCCAGAATGTTCTGGGCGGTCTCTTTACCGAGGAAATGGTCGATACGGAATATCTGGTGTTCTTCGAATACCGACTCATAGACTTTGCCTAACTCCTGTGCCGACTTGAGGTTGTAGCCAAAGGGCTTTTCCACAATGATGCGCGAGCCGGGCGTGTTGAGTCCCACACGCTTGAGGTGCAGGGGCACTACACTGTACAATGAGGGTGGAGTGGCCAGATAGAATAGCATGTTGTCGGGCTGCTCCTCGCCGGTAATGTCTTTAATTTTCTGCTTCAACACCTCATAGCCTTCGGGTTTCGATGGGTCAAGCGGCTGGTAGTAGAGATGTGATATAAATGTTTTGAAACCCTCTTCGTCGCGAGCTTCGGGTTTCACAAACTCGTTCATCTGCTCCAGGATATATGAGCGAAACTCATCGTCGGAATAGGGCGTGCGTGCCGTACCGATGATGGAGAAGTGCTCTTGGAACCTATTGTTGGTGTAGAGCGAGTATAGGGCGGGTATCAGTTTCCGTTTGGTGAGGTCGCCTGAGGCCCCAAATATAATCATAGAAAAATTGTTCATACCAAAGATTTTTAATTCACGATCCTTTTCAATGCATAATTCACAATTCATAATTCATAATTAGCTGCGCGTTAGCCTAATTATGAATTATGAATTATGAATTGTGAATTACACATTATATGTTCCCGACTTAGTGCTGCCACCGTGTCCGGTCCAGTTCTCGTGGAAGAATTCGCCACGCGGCTGGTCTTTGCGTTCAAAGGTGTGAGCACCGAAATAGTCACGCTGAGCCTGCACCATGTTGGCCGGCAGATTCTCGGACGTGAGCGAATAGAAATAGTTGAGTGCTGATGAGAAAGCCGGAACGGGCAGCCCTTCGCCGGCAGCCTGTGCCACGAGAGTCTTCCATCCTTCGAGCAACTGCTCTATCTCTTTGGTGAAATAAGGTGCGAGAAGCAGGTGTTGAGGCTTCTCGGCTCCTTCGTAAGCGTGAGCGATGTCGTTGAGGAACACACTGCGGATGATGCATCCGCCACGCCACATTCGGGCAATGGAGGCCATGTCGAGGCTCCATTCGAAGTCATCGGAAGCCTTCTGCAATACGGAAAAACCCTGCGCATAACTCACCAGCTTGGACGCATAGAGTGCTGCAAAAATGTTGTCGAGCAAGGTCTGACGGTCGAGATTGGACTTGGCTACGGTGTGTGGGAAGCGCTTTGCTGCTGCCACGCGCATATTCTTGTCGGATGATAGGCTGCGTTCAAAGACGGCAGTACTGATGAGTCCCAGTGGCATACCGAGATTCATGGCGTTGATAACCGACCATTTGCCGGTGCCTTTCTGCCCTGCGGTATCGAGGATGTAGTCGATGAGCATATCGCCTTTGACGTCTTTATGGCGCAGAATATTGGCCGTAATCTCTATAAGGTAGCTCTGAAGTTTGCCCTTGTTCCATTCATCGAACACATCGGCCATCTCGTTGTTGCTCATTCCGCCGAGGTGTTTCATCACCCAATAGGCTTCGGAAATGAGTTGCATATCGCCGTATTCGATGCCGTTGTGAATCATTTTCACAAAGTGGCCGGCACCTTGCGGCCCAACCCATTGACAGCAGGGGGCGCCGTCTTCGGCTTTTGCGGCAATGCTCTGAAGCACGGGCTTCACATTCTGCCAGGCCCTTTCTGACCCACCGGGCATGATTGAGGCACCATTTAAAGCTCCTTCTTCGCCACCCGAAACACCGCTTCCTACGAACAGGAAGCCCTTTTCCTCAGCTGCAGCCACGCGTCGGTTGGTATCCTCATAGTTGGAGTTGCCCCCGTCGATGATAATATCGCCCGGTGAAAGCAATGGGAATAATTGTTCCATAACCATGTCTACAGGCTTGCCCGCCCGCACCATCATCATGATTTTGCGGGGGCGTGCGATGGATTCTACGAAGTCTTTAATGTCGGTATATCCACTGATGGATTTGCCTTTAGCCCTCCCATCGATGAAGCGTTCTACCACACCTTCTTCTATTCCGGGTACGGTACGGTTGTAGACAGAGATGTTCCAGCCATGATTGGCCATATTCAGCGCAAGATTTTCGCCCATCACGGCAAGACCGATGAGGCCGAAATCTGTTTTCTTTTGATTATCCATGTGTTTTGTTTTATTTGTTTTCATTGTTATGGGAGGTAGAGGATTAGTCCAGAACGGTCCCTTTGGTGAGCGCATATTTGCCTCCGCCCGTGAAACATAGCGCCAAACCGCCAAGCAGATACAGTGCGGGCAATTCTACGGCCCATCCTCCTGTGGCAGGATTTATGCTGAACAGCACGTCGGCATGAGCCATGAGAATGGCCACAACCATGTTGGCTGTCAATATGGCGGCAGCAGCGCGGGTCCACACACCCAGTACGATCATGGCGGAAGCCACCAGTTCACAGAGCAACGCGCCATAGGCAATGAACGTGGGGAGACCTATTGCAGCAAGCATCCCGGCAATGCCATCGACGCCATGTGTGGCCTTATGGATGCCGTGAAAAAGCATTAATCCACCAACGTTGAGGCGCAAAACCAGCAGCCCCAAATCTATATTTCGAAGAAAATCCTTATATTTTTCTACCATAATGTTGTTTTTAAATGTTTATAATTAAAATATTAGTTTGTTTTGTCCTTAATCTACGCAAATTTAACAAAAATCTCAAAGTAGACCAAAGAATATTGAAAAGTTTTCAAGATAAAACAGGAATTGTAATCTTTTCAAAATAAAAACACCAAAAAAACTTGGTTTTCTAAAAAAAACTTTTATCTTTGCAGTTGTAGTGTTGCAATGATGTGCATACTACGACAAGAGTTTTGAAAGAGGCAAAAGGTTTGCTGATTACTTAAAAAACATATTATACAAATAAAATAAATAAAACAGAAAGATTATGAAAAAGTACGTTTGTGATGTTTGCGGTTGGGTGTATGATCCTGAAGTTGGTGATCCGGATGGTGGCATTGAGCCAGGTACTGCTTTTGAGGATATACCCGAAGATTGGGTTTGCCCGGAATGTGGCGTAACCAAGGAAGACTTCAGTGTTTTAGAAGACTAATCCGCATAGAAAGTACAATCCGGCCTTTTCGCAGTACAACTGACAAAGGCTTGGAAAAGAAAAATGGTTTTACTCATGGAAGGTTACATTCCGGAGTAACACCATTTTGCGTTTAATGGCATCACTGTTTGAGCTTTCAGTCGGCAAGAAGCCTGGCTGCCATAGCCTGTCCCAAAGCCACACATTGGGCACGGGTCTCCTCGTTGAGCGACTGTTTCATTTCTACAGGCTCACCCACTGGTTCGAAATGGAACTGTTTTTCGTTCCATTCTCCGAGTATTGAAACGGCCTTTCCGGCCCAACAATAGCTTCCAAACCAACCCATACAACGGTTTTTGATGCTTCGGTTGGCAATGGCTGATAACAACTGTTCCATTTTGGGGAATATGCTGTTGTTATATGTTGGTGCACCGAGAATAAGTCCCTTGTAACGGAATATGTCGCGCAGGGCATAAGAATAGTGTATCTTGCTCAGGTTGATAAGGCTGATTTTTTCGATGCCTGCCTGCGATGCGGCCTCAGCGATGACCTCTGCCATCTGTGCCGTGTTGCCGTACATTGTGCCGTAGGCAATAACCAAGCCGGTCTCGCCTTCGTATTTACTCATGCTGTCGTAGAGTTTGACGACTTTGTCTGCATACTTATGCCATACAGGGCCATGCGTGGGACAGAGGTAATCCAGCTGCACACCGTCCAACTTTTTCAAAGCGTTTTGCACGGGAACACCGTATCGTCCAACAATGTTGGAGTAGTATCTCACCATCTCCAACCAGTATTTGTCGGTGTCAATATCCTTATCTATGATGCCGCCGTCGAGTGCGCCAAAGCATCCGAAGGCATCTCCCGTGAACGCTGTACGCGTATTGATGTCGATGGAAACCATCGTTTCGGGCCAGTGCACCATAGGAATGAGTTGGAATGTAAGTGTATGCTTGCCCAAAGAGAGTTCGTCGCCATGTTTCACTTCGACACATTGCTCCTGAATTCCATAGAATCCTTTCATCATGTCGAAGGTTTTTTTGTTGCCGATAATCTTGATATTGGGATAAAATTCACGTAGCAATGAAAGCGAACTGCTATGGTCCGGCTCCATGTGATGCACCACAATATAATCGATGGGACGGTCTCCGATTACTTCGCGGATGTTAGCCAGAAACAGTGGATAGAAATCAACTTCCACCGTATCCATGAGGCAAACTTTCTCGTCAACAACCAAGTAGGAATTGTACGAAACACCGTGTGGCAGTGGCCATAGGCCTTCAAACCTCTGCTTTTTATTGTCGTTTACTCCTACATAATATACTTGGTCCGTTATTTTTTTCATGTCTTGAATGAATGTTTTAGCGTGAATAATGCAAATTAGGCTATGCTCTTGAGGACTTCTTGGCTTTGTTTTTGGAGTGCGTTACGCTGCTCTTCTGTCAAAATCATCTTACCTTCTGTCCACGCTTCCTTATTAAGCGCTATGCCGGTTTGTTGTGCAGGCATTATGTCGGCGCCAATGAAAGTCAGCAATTCGGCCAGTTTTGCCCTACACTTCGCCGTTCGTCCTTCTCCGCCAGCACCGCTCATTGTGATTTTTTTGCCTTTGATGGCAGTTGGCGTTTGATAATCTCCGGCTACCACCGGGCGCGAAAGCCAGTCGAAAATATTCTTCACATGGCCGGGATAGCTGTAGTTGTATTCCGGAGTGAATACCCACACGGCATCGGCCGCTGCCACAGTTTCGCGCAATTTGGTCACTGCCGCTGGGGCAGGGAATTCTATATCCTGATTGATGAAGGGAATGTCGCTATAGTCCAGATAACTTATGTTGGCTTGGTCACCGATCATTTCTTCAGCGGTTTTAGCCAAAACACGATTGAAAGACTCCTTTCGCAAAGAGCCTACAATAAATAATATATTTCTTTTCATAGCTGTTTTCTTGATGATTTGCTAATGTTTCGCAAAATTAACCAATTTCCGCTGTATGGACAAACAAACAGAGGAATATTTGCCATAAGGCTCTGCGATATACCTACTTTGTATTAGAGCTTGTCGTGTGTCAGCAATTTCTCACATGCTATGCGTTCTACCTTTCGTCCTCCGTGATCGTAATAGCACAGTCCACACCGTGTGAATCCGAGACTATCAATGAGGTGTAGCATCTCCACGTTGTCATAGTTGGTGTCGATGCGAATGCTTCCGAACTGTTGTTTCCGACAGATCCGTTCGGCTTCTGTAAACAGCAGACGCGCCAATCCCTTCCCATGATAGGCGTCTGCAATGGCAATACGATGCATGGTGGCGTAGGGCTGATTGCTGAGCCATTTCCCTTTCAGCTGCTCGTAGGAGGGCTCTCCGTCAAAGCTCACAGCGGTATATCCGGCTATTTCGCCGTTCAATTTCATTACATATCCATTTCCTTGTTCAATGTCGTGGGCAATATGCTCACGTGGAGGATAGTTTTCGTCCCATTGATGGCGACCCTTCCTTGCCATGTCAAGAGCTGCCTGATGCACAATATTCCATATTTCGGTCTCATCGTCTGGCGTTGCCTGCTCAAATGTATAGGGCAGAAGCAATGGCTCCAACTCATGCAATAATTGACGGGTGTTTTCATAAACGATGCCATACATACCCACAGCTTTTGCCCCCTCAATGTTTTCGGGTTTGTCGTCTAAGAACACACATTCGTCTGCCTGTACGTTGAATTTGTGCAGGAAAGTATGATAAATTTCAGCGTCGGGCTTCAGTTGAAACACATCTTTGGAGATAACATATCCATCCAAGAGTTCAAAGATGTCAAACTTCTCCATCACATCGTTCACCCTCGACGACCAGTTGGACAGTCCGAGCAGTCTATACCCGCGTTTCTTAAAGTCGAGCATCGACTCCCTGATGCCCTCACTTTCATGCGTGAAGATGTCTGCATAATGCTTGTCGAAAGCGTCGAGGGCTTCGCGATATTCCGGCCAAAGACGTTTTTGCTGTTCAAAAAAATAGGCCGGCTCATGTACGCCCCGATCCATTTCGTTGTTCAGCTCACTTGTAAATACCTTATTTAGAAACCACCGGGCTTTTTCGCTGCTTCCTAACAGTTGTGTGAAGAATCTCATGAAATCGTACTGTACGAGTACGCCTCCGAAGTCGTAAACTATATTTTTAATCATAATGAATATGGTGGTTTGTTGTAGAGACAAAGATACGAATTTATGACGATGTAACCAAAAAAGGACACACCTCATTTCTGAGATATGTCCTTTGTATAGAGAATGTAATTATTTCGAAATTACTTCAGTTTCTTATAGCCGTATTTAGCAGAGCAGCAGAGTTCCTCCTCAATGCGGATGAGCTGGTTGTACTTGGCCATACGGTCTGTGCGGCTCATAGAACCGGTCTTGATTTGGCCGGAGTTTGTAGCCACTGCGATGTCGGCAATCGTGGTGTCTTCTGTCTCGCCGGAACGGTGAGAGGTAACGGTGGTGTAACCGTGACGATGAGCCATCTCGATAGCCTCAAGTGTTTCGGTCAGCGAGCCAATCTGGTTTACCTTGATAAGGATAGAGTTGGCAGCTCCCATCTTGATTCCCTTCTCCAAGAATTTCACGTTGGTTACGAACAGGTCGTCGCCTACCAGCTGGCAGCGGTCGCCAATCTTGGCGGTGAGCTTGGCCCAGTTTTCCCAGTCGTTCTCATCGAGACCGTCCTCAATAGAGTCGATAGGATATTTGGTGATGAGCTCCTCAAGATAAGCAATCTGCTCGTCGGCAGTGAGCTTCTTTCCGTTGGGATCCTTAGGCATACCGTCTTTCAGCTTGCTGTAGTCGTAGAACCACTCGCCGTTTTCTTGTACTGCGAACTCAGAAGCTGCGCAGTCCATAGCAATTTTCACATCTTTGCCGGGCTCGTAGCCTGCGTCTTTCACAGCCTGAATGATAGAGTCGAGAGCGTCTTCGATGCCGTCGAACTTAGGAGCAAAACCTCCCTCGTCGCCCACAGCGGTAGACAGACCACGCTTTTTCAGGTTCTTCTGCAGTGTGTGGAACACCTCAGCACCCATGCGCAGAGCCTCGCGGAGCGAAGGAGCGCCTACGGGACGAATCATGAACTCTTGGAATGCGATAGGAGCATCGGAGTGCGCGCCACCGTTGATGATGTTCATCATCGGCACGGGCATGGTGTATGTATTGGCGCCACCAATGTAGCGGTAAAGTGGGATGTTCAGGGCTTTAGCAGCAGTCTGAGCCACAGCCAGAGAAACACCGAGTATGGCGTTTGCACCAAGCTTGCTCTTGGTAGGCGTGCCGTCAAGTTCGAGCATCTTGTAGTCGATTTTGCGCTGATCCAGTACGCAGCAACCTTTCAGAGCCGGATCGATGATGTTGTTGACATTTTCAACAGCCTTCAAAACACCCTTGCCGCCGAAACGGTTTTTGTCGCCGTCGCGAAGCTCAAGAGCCTCGTTCTCACCGGTAGAAGCGCCGGAGGGCACAGAGGCACGACCCATTACGCCGTTCTCCAATGTTACTTCAACTTCTACTGTAGGATTACCACGTGAGTCGATAATCTCACGAGCGTGTACTTTTTCAATTTTCATCGTTTTACCTTTTATAATATTAAATGAATAAAATGTTTTCTTATTAGATTGATACAAAGTTACTACCATTATTTGAAACCTCCAATTTTTAAATGCATTTATTTGTCTGTTTTTGATTTTTTTATGTTTCATTCGGAACAAGTCTTCGGGGCTTCGTCTTGGAGGTTGCGTTTGGGTGAAAAAATAGGCGATGACTATACAAAACGTGACAATTCACATAATAAAATTGTATCTTTGCACATAGACAACCGACGATGATGACCCAACAGCGCACCTATATAGCCATTGACCTCAAGTCGTTCTATGCCTCTGTGGAGTGTGTGGAACGGGGGCTTGACCCGCTCACCACCAATCTTGTGGTGGCCGATGAGAGCCGCACGGAGAAGACCATCTGCCTGGCGGTGTCGCCTTCGCTCAAAGCCTACGGCATCAGTGGGCGCGCCCGTTTGTTTGAGGTGGTGCAGCGGTTGCGCGAGGTGAATTATGAGCGTCGGCAACGCGTGCAGGGCCATGTGCTGACGGGCAAGTCGGCTTCCGACCCGAAACTCAAGGCCAACCCCCAGCTTGAAGTCGATTATATCGTCGCCATGCCGCGCATGGCCCATTATATCCGGTATAGCACGCGCATCTATCAGATATATATGAGGTATGTCGCCCCGGAAGATATGCACGTGTATTCCATTGATGAGGTGTTTTTTGATGTCACCAATTATCTGTCGCTCTACAAGATGTCGGCCCACGAGTTGGCCATGACGATGGTGCGTGCCGTGCTCCGCGAGACGGGCATCACGGCTACGGCCGGCATAGGCACCAACCTTTATCTGGCAAAGATAGCGATGGATATTGTGGCCAAACACATGGCGGCCGATGCCGACGGCGTGCGCGTTGCCGAACTCGACGAACTGTCTTATCGGCGCCAACTCTGGAATCACGAGCCTCTCACCGACTTCTGGCGTGTGGGGCGGGGGATTGCCGGACGGCTTGAGCCGTATGGCATCAAGACGATGGGGCAGATTGCCCGCTGCTCCATTGAGAACGAGGAGTTGCTCTATAAACTTTTCGGCGTCAATGCCGAACTGCTCATTGATCATGCGTGGGGGTGGGAGCCGTGCACCATCGAGGCCATAAAAGCCTATAAACCTGAGGTGAACTCACTGAGCAGCGGCCAAGTGTTGCAGGAGCCTTACACATTCAGCAAAGCACGGGTAGTGGCCAAAGAGATGGCCGATGCTATGGCGCTCGACCTTGTAGATAAGCATCTCGTGACCGACCAGATTGTGCTCACCGTAGGCTACGACATACAGAGCCTGACCGACCCTGCCATCAGCGCCAAATACGACGGTCCTGTGACGACCGACCACTATGGGCGAAGGGTGCCCAAATATGCGCATGGCACGGCGCGTCTGGGTTTCCACCACGCTTCGTCGAAGCTCATCACTGAAGCCGTGACCCGGATTTTCGACAAAATCGTAGACTCCAACTTGCTCATACGACGGCTGAATTTGGTGGCCGACCACGTGATAGATGAGGACAAGGCACGGCAGCAACCCAAGTCGCCCGTGCAGTTGGATATGTTTACCGACTATGAGGCCCTTCGCAGGGAGAAGCAGAAAATGCGCGACAATCTGGACAAGGAGCGCCGAATGCAGAAAACATTGTTGGACATTAAAAAGAAATTCGGCAAAAATGCCATCCTTAAAGGCCTCGATTTCGAGGAGGGTGCCACCACGCGAAGCCGTAACGACCAGATAGGCGGACATAAGGCGTGAGGGCAAGGATGATATATCTTATATAGTATATCACACATGATGGATCTCAACTACGACGACATTATCAATCTTCCCCATCACGTTTCCAAGCGTCATCCGCAGATGCCTATGTATAAGCGGGCGGCCCAGTTTGCACCGTTTGCCGCGCTCACGGGACACGAGGCAGCTATTCGTGAGGCTGCAAGGACAACGCAGGAGTTTAGGGAGCCGGCTGCCGACCGACTGGAAATTCTCAACCGCAGGATGGCGGAGCTTAGGTCAAGGCTTGCGGAGCAGCCACAGATCGTCGTGACCTATTTTCAGCCTGACAGTCGTAAGGCAGGCGGTCGGTATGTCAAGGTGACGGGACGGTTGCTGAAAATTCTTGAATACGAACAGTTGTTGGAGGTGGGCACATCGGAGGACAAACTGCGCATCCCTTTTCGATATGTGGTGGATTTGGAGGAGTAGCCATGCGAGGCGCCAGATTTGGCAACGGCGGAGACTGTTGCAGAGTGGTCGTATGCGGGCAGGCAGAATATCATGATGTGTCAAGAAAACTTCACTATAAAACGGTGTGCATTTTTGTTTGTTCCAGCACATCAATTCCGGTTTTTTGTAAACAATTCTTTATTGGGAGAATGAGAAAACCAATGGGGAGTTGCGGTTGGGTTTCAACGGTGCTGCGATAAAGCCCTAATGACCGTGCGACTAAGCCTTCACCGCGCAGCGATGAAGGCTCAACCGCACTGCCGTTACATAGTCAATCGCATGGGTTTGGGTCGCGGATAAATGTGGGAAAAGACGCGTTTATTTGTATTCCGTTGATAGTCAAGGGATTGGTAAAGTGCGCCAAATTTCGCGTATATTGCGCGTTCCTATTTTCGTTTTCAAATACGCGAATTTTAAGCGCCCTTTTGTCAGGTTGTTTCAAAACTTTATGGGCGTTGCCCACAGGCGTCCGCCAGTGGGGAGAGCGCGCTGCGACCGAGCGCACAGGATGTGCTCACGAACACAAAATATACAGCCGCGATGGTCAGGGAATGGCTTTGCTCGACAAGAGTTTGAGGTATTCGCTTTCAAAGTTTGGGGTAAACACGCCCTTCCCCATGTTGCGCAGGAGTTTGGGCTGGGACCAGAAACGTCCGCCGTCCAACTCGTGGCTGTTGGGTATCACGGGCCCGTCGTAGACGGTGGAGAAAACCCACACCAGTTCGCGCTCGCGCTTGCTGTCGAACACATAATGCATGAGGAATCGCGGCGTGTAGTCGGTCACGCCGAGTTCTTCGCTCACCTCGCGTCGCAGGGCCTGTTCCACGGTTTCGCCATAGTCCATGTGTCCACCGCAGGCCGTGTCCCATTTGCCCGGCTGAATGTCTTTCCATTCGGGTCGGCGCTGCAGGTAAAGCTCGCCTTTGCTGTTGAACAGATGGAGATGCACGACGGGGTGCAGCACGCGGCTGCCGTCGTGGGCTTTGCCGCGTGTGGTTTGTCCTAACACGTTGCCGTCTGCATCGACTATGGGAAACAGTTCTTCGGAATCGTCGGTCATTGGAGCTTTCCGCAAAAAGTGTAACAATCGCTGAACGTTTCTGCCAACTGTTGAGGCGCGCTTCTGAAAATGCCGAAGACGGCGCTGCCGCTGCCGCTCATCTGTGCATATACGGCACCGAGCTCGTAGAGGCGGCGCTTGATGTCGGCCAGCTGCGGATGGGCTTCGAAAACAGGAAGCTCAAAGTCGTTTTTCAGTTCGTTTTTCCATGTTTCTATGGGCTGCCTCACGATGTCACGACAGTTCTTCTCAGGCTTGCGACACGCGATGCGGGCATAGGCTTCGCGGGTGGAGACGGCAATGTCGGGCTTCACCACACCTATATGATAATCGCGAAGATTTCCTTGTGGGCCGTCAGCCGGCTCTAAAATTTCGCCCCGTCCCGTTGCATACGCCGGCTCGGCGGTGATGAAGAACGGACAGTCGGAGCCGAGACGGGCAGCATATCGCTCCATCTCGGCAATGCCGATGTTGAGCCGGAAACGCTCATCGAGCAGACGAATCATGAAGGCACCGTCGGCCGAGCCGCCTCCCAATCCCGCCTGTGAGGGAATTCGTTTCACCAGATGGGTATGGATGCGGGGCAGGGCAAAATCGCGGGCCAGCAGATGATAGGCCTTGACCACGAGATTGTCTTGCTCGTCACAGTCTACGGCATTACCCGTTACTTTGAGGTCGCATGGCGTTTCGGAAGGAAAGTCAGCGTCCATGAGTTTGATTTCAAGCGCATCGGTCAGCGGTATGGGATAAAACACGGTTTCGAGATTGTGATACCCGTCTTCGCGCTTGGAAATGATGTTGAGTCCCAAGTTTATTTTAGCACAGGGAAATATGAGCATAGCATAGATGTATTAGTTATTGCAAATGTAATGAAAAATTAGGTACTTTGGCGCGATAATCAGTTTTTTTTGACGATTAAAGCCAACATTGAAGTATTTTTAGTAAATTTGCGGTTACAACCATAATGATTATGTCGGAAACCAAAAAAACAAATTATAAGGGCAGTGCGCGCAACAAGACCTCTGCTCCCATAGACCCCACATACGCCCACATGCAGCCTCAGGCGGTGGATGTGGAAAAAGTGGTGCTGGGTGCCTTGATGATAGACAAGGACGCATTCTCGGTGATTGCTGAGATTATCCGTCCCGAAACGTTCTATGAGCCCAGCCATCAGAAGATATATACTGCCATTCAGACACTGAATATCAACGAGAGTCCGGTGGACATCATGACAGTGACCAACGAACTGCAGAAGGAGGGAACGCTCGACGATGTGGGCGGTGCTCCTTATGTGGTAGACCTTGCATCGCAGGTGGCCTCGTCGGCACATATTGAATATCATGCCAAGATATTGCAGCAAAAGTATCTTGCCCGCCAGCTCATCTCGTTTGCCAGTGTTATCGAGACTAAGGCTTTTGACGCTACGGTGGACGTAGATGAACTGATGCAGGAAGCCGAAGGCAACCTTTTCGAACTGTCGCAGAAGAATATGCGGCAGGAGTACACGCAGATCGACCCGGTGATTCGGCAGGCGGTGGACATTCTCCAGAAAGCGTCGGCCAATTCCGACGGACTGACGGGCATTCCTTCCGGCTTCACCAAGTTGGACGACATGACCTCCGGATGGCAGAAGAGTGACCTGATCATCATTGCCGGACGCCCTGCGATGGGTAAGACTTCGTTTGCCCTTTCCATCGCCAAAAACATTGCTGTGGACTATCATGAACCTATCGCGTTCTTCTCGTTGGAGATGAACAATGTGCAGCTGGTCAATCGGTTGATTTCGAATGTGTGCGAGATAGAGGGCAAGAAGATTATGAACGGACAACTTGCACGCGACGAATGGGAACGGCTGGACAAGAACTTGGCCAAACTGACCGGAGCACCTATTTATATAGACGACACGCCGGGAATGTCTATCTTTGAGCTTCGCACTAAGGCCCGACGCCTCGTCAGAGAAAAGGGTGTGAAGGCAATCATGATTGACTATTTGCAGCTGATGAACGCTACCGGTATGCGTTTCGGCAACCGTCAGGAGGAGGTTTCGACCATATCGCGCTCGCTGAAGGGCTTGGCGAAAGAGTTGGATATTCCTATTCTGGCCCTGTCACAGCTGAATCGTACGGTGGAAAACCGTGAGGGGCTGGAGGGAAAGCGCCCGCAGCTGAGCGACCTCCGCGAGTCGGGAGCCATCGAGCAGGATGCCGACATGGTGATGTTTGTTCATCGTCCGGAATACTATCATCTGTTGGAGGATGAGAAGGGTAACGACCTCAGAGGCAAGGCACAGATTATCATTGCCAAGCATCGTAAGGGTGCAACAGGCGATGTGTTGCTGTCTTTCCAAGGACAGTACACGCGTTTTGCCAATCCGGAGGATGCCATGCTCTCTCCGTTGCCTTCTGCCCTTGGGGGAGGAGAGATTGTCGGCTCGCGCATGAATCAGGATGATGATGATCCGTTCGGCGGTGTGCCATTCTAAAGCGCATTTTAAATAAATGTGAGCCAAATACTGTTGTTTTAAAAGAAAAGCAGATAAAAAAGTAATAAATTGTTTGCTGGTGTTGTGTAAATGTATTATCTTTGCACTCAAATTAATAAACAGAACAAGATGTTTGCACTAAACAGCCTTATCATTTCCATTATTATTCGACTGCATTCGGTGGTCGGGAGTGAGAAGGTATGTGCGCATAGCTAACATAAAAATATAAAATAGAGCCTTTCCACTTCCGTCAGTGGGAAGGCTTTTTTGTTTTGGTAGGATAAAATTTTGATTATGAGTGAGAGAATCTACATTTTTGACACAACGCTCCGCGATGGCGAGCAGGTGCCCGGTTGCCAGCTGAACACGGTAGAAAAAATTGAAGTGGCTAAACAGTTGGAGCTGCTTGGGGTAGACGTCATAGAGGCTGGTTTCCCCATTTCTTCGCCCGGCGATTTCAATTCTGTGGTTGAGATTTCGAAGGCCGTGACCTGGCCCACCATCTGCGCCTTGACGCGCGCAGTCGAGAAAGACATTGACGTGGCTGCTGAATCTCTGCAATACGCCAAGCACAAGCGCATACACACCGGTATCGGAACGAGCGATTGGCATATCAAATACAAGTTTGGCTCTACACGTGAGGAGATCATCGAGCGTGCCGTCAGAGCCGTGAAATATGCCAAGAAATATGTGGAAGATGTGGAGTTCTACGCTGAAGATGCCGGCCGTACGGACAATGAATATTTGGCTCAGGTTGTAGAGGCGGTGATTAAGGCCGGTGCTACGGTAGTCAATATACCCGACACCACGGGCTATTGCCTGCCTCATGAATACGCCGAAAAGATTAAATATCTGATGGAGCACGTGGACAACGTGGATAAAGCCATCCTTTCGACCCATTGCCACAACGATCTCGGCATGGCCACTGCCAACACGCTGAGCGGTGTGCTGGCAGGTGCCCGACAGGTGGAAGTAACCATTAACGGTATTGGCGAGCGTGCCGGCAACACTTCTTTGGAAGAGATTGCCATGACGTTGAAGTGTCACAAACATCTCAACATAGACACTAATATCAACACCAACAAGATTTATCCGCTGTCGCGCATGGTGTCGTCGCTGATGAATATGCCCGTGCAGCCCAACAAGGCCATTGTGGGACGAAATGCGTTTGCACATTCCAGTGGCATCCATCAAGACGGAGTGTTGAAGAATGTACAGACTTACGAGATCATCAATCCGAAGGATATCGGGCTGGACAACAACGAAATCGTATTGACGGCACGGTCGGGACGCGCCGCGCTGAAATACCGCTTGCAGATAAATGGCGTGGATGTGGATGATGAGAAGAAGCTCGATAACATTTATCAGGCATTCTTGAAGTTGGCCGACAAGAAAAAGGAAATCACCGATGACGACGTGTTGATGCTTGCCGGTGCAGACACCGCATCCAACCGTAGCGTTAAGCTCGACTATCTGCAAGTGACAACCGGAAAGGGCGTACGCAGTGTGGCGAGTATAGGACTTGACATCGCGGGACAGAAGTTTGAAGAATCATCAACGGGTAATGGTCCTGTAGACGCAGCCATAACCGCCCTGAAACGCATTGTGCGCAAGCAGATGACGCTGAAAGAATTTACCATTCAGGCCATTTCGAAAGGCTCCGACGATGTGGGCAAGGTGCACATGCAGGTAGAGTATGACGGCAATATGTACTACGGTTTCGGTGCAAACACCGACATCGTGACGGCTTCGGTGGAGGCGTATATCGATTGTATCAATAAATTCAGAACTAAATAAGCAGGCAAAAATAAATTATGAACACACTATTTGACAAGATTTGGGACAGTCATGTGGTGCAGACCATTCAGGACGGCCCGACCCAATTGTATATAGACAGACTGTACGGTCATGAGGTAACGACACCGCAGGCATTCGACGGAATGAGGCAGAGGGGGCTGAAAGTGTTCCGCCCCAAGCAGATGTTTTTCATGCCCGACCACAACATTCAGACCCACGACCAGCATGAGCCGGTGGCGGATCCCATTGGACGCAAGCAGATAGACGTGCTTGGTAAGAACTGCGAGGAGTTTGGAGTGTCTGAATTCAAGATGAACACTAAGGAGAACGGCATCATCCATGTGGTGGGACCCGAAACGGCATTGTCGCTGCCGGGCATGACCATTGTGTGTGGTGACTCCCACACCTCCACGCACGGTGCGGTGGGTGCGGTGGCATTCGGCATCGGCACTTCGGAGGTGGAGATGGTGCTTGCGTCACAATGCATTCTCCAACAGAAGCCCAAATCAATGCGGATCAGCATCAACGGGAAGTTGCAGCCGGGTGTGACGGCTAAGGATGTTGCGCTTTATCTGATGGCGAAACTCACCACTTCCGGGGCAACGGGATATTTTGTTGAATATGCCGGCGACGTTGTTCGCGACATGAGCATGGAAGGACGTCTTACGCTCTGTAACCTCTCGATAGAGATGGGAGCACGTGGCGGCTTCGTGGCACCTGACGAAACAACGTTCGAATATATCAAGGGGCGCAAGTATGCACCTAAGGGAGCGGACTGGGATAAGGCTTTGGCCTATTGGAAAACACTGTATTCCGGTGAAGACGCCGTGTTTGATAAGGAGCTTGTTTATGATGCGGCCGACATTGAGCCACGCGTTACTTATGGCACCAATCCGGGCATGGGCATTGGTATTCATGGTCATGTGCCGACTTTGGCAGAGGTAGACGAGAATGAGCAGGCATCGTTCTTGAAGAGCCTGAAATATATGGGTTTTGAGCCGGGTCAGCAGTTGCTGGGACACAAAATTGACTATGTTTTCCTCGGAGCCTGCACCAACGGACGCATCGAAGATTTCCGGGCGTTTGCCTCATTGGTCAAGGGACATCGTAAGGCGGACCATGTGGTGGCTTGGCTGGTGCCCGGCTCATGGGCTGTGGCAAAGCAGATAACCGACGAGGGCATAGACAAGGTTTTGAAAGAAGCGGGTTTTGCCATTCGTCAGCCGGGCTGTTCGGCTTGTCTGGCCATGAACGACGACAAGGTGCCGGCGGGACTTTACTGCGTCTCGACATCCAACCGTAACTTTGAGGGACGTCAGGGACCGGGTTCGCGCACCATTCTTGCGAGTCCGTTGGTGGCCGCAGCCGCCGCCATTACAGGAAAAATTACCGATCCGAGAGAGTTCTTATAATACAGGCAGAACGAGCAATCTTTTAAGATTTAAAATTTAAAGAGATGAAACAAAAATTCGATATTATCACTTCAAGCTGTATTCCACTTCCTTTGGAGAATGTGGATACTGACCAGATTATACCCGCCCGCTTTCTCAAAGCCACCGATAAGAGTGGCTTTGGCGATAACCTTTTCCGTGATTGGCGATATGAGAAGGACGGCACACCGAAGCCCGACTTTGTGCTCAACGATCCAAGCTATTCCGGCGTTATACTCGTGGCAGGCAAGAATTTCGGCTCCGGCTCAAGTCGTGAGCACGCTGCATGGGCTATCGCAGGCTATGGATTCCGCGTGGTTATCAGTTCGTTCTTCGCCGATATTCACAAGAACAACGAACTCAACAACTTTGTGTTGCCGGTCGTGGTGAGCGAAGATTTCCTGCAGGAACTGTTCAAGACCATTGAGAAAGACCACAAATCGGAAGTAAGAGTAGACCTCCCCAACCAGACAGTAACCAATCTTGCTACAGGTCGCAGCGAACATTTTGAAATCAACGGTTACAAGAAGCATTGTCTGATGCATGGACTTGACGATGTGGACTTCCTCGTACAGAATCGTGACAAGGTGGAGGAATACGAAAAACAACGTGCTCATGGAATTTAAACGACTGGTAACACCGATGCCTTTCGTGGAAATTATGGATAGCACGCTACGTGATGGCGAGCAGACCAGTGGAGTGAGTTTTCTGCCCCACGAGAAACTGATGATAGCGCGGTTACTCCTCGACAAGGTGAACGTAGACCGTTTGGAAGTGGCTTCTGCGCGTGTTTCGGAGGGAGAAAAGGATGCTGTAGCCAGGATCTGCAACTTTGCAGAGCGTGAGGGTTATCTTGACCGGATAGAGGTGTTGGGGTTTGTAGACCATCATCAATCTATCGATTGGATACGTGATTGTGGCGGAAAAGTCATCAATTTGTTGGCCAAAGGCTCGCAGAAGCATTGTCAGCAGCAGTTGCACAGAACTCCGCAACAGCATATAGAGGATATTTTAGAAGAAGTTGACTATGCTGAAAAG
This sequence comes from uncultured Bacteroidales bacterium, assembly GCA_937995875.1. Taxonomy (GTDB): domain Bacteria; phylum Bacteroidota; class Bacteroidia; order Bacteroidales; family Bacteroidaceae; genus Prevotella. The sequence continues at coordinate 44,579 of CALKIW010000120.1, forward strand.
ATGGGGCTCAGCGTCAATTTATATCTGGAAGACTGGAGTTCAGGCATGAGAGATTCAGAGGAATATGTGTACCAGATGATGGAGGGACTGAAAGGAACGCCGATTAAGCGTTTCATGTTGCCCGACACTTTGGGACACATGAACCCCATGCAGTGCTCGGAATATATACGCAAGATGGTTGGGTATTACCCTGACAAGCATTTCGATTTTCATGCGCACAACGACTACGATTTGGCTGTTTCCAACACGTTGGCGGCCGTGATGAGTGGTTGCAAGGCTGTACACGTCACTGTGAACGGGCTTGGAGAACGCTGCGGCAACGCGCCGTTGGCCAGCGTGCAGGCCATACTTCACGACCAATTACATGTCATGACCAATCTCAAAGAAGGCCAACTGAATATGATAAGTAGGGTGGTGGAAGACCATAGCGGTATTGCAGTGGCCCCCAATCAGCCTATTGTGGGTGCAAACGTGTTTACCCAAGTGGCCGGAGTTCACGCTGATGGCGACAACAAGGATAATCTGTATTGCAACGAGTTGATGCCGGAACGCTTTGGCCGCAAACGTGCCTACGCACTCGGCAAGAATTCGGGCAAGGCCAATATTGAGAAAAATCTGGAGGAGTTGGGGATGGAACTCACCCCCGAACAGACTCGGAAAGTGACGCAGCGAATCACGGAACTTGGCGATCGCAAGGAGTTTGTGACTCAGGCCGACCTGCCTTTCATCGTGTCGGACGTGTTGAAACACAACACGCAGGACGACCGTGTGAAACTGCTGAGCTATATGGTTTCCACATCTTATGGTTTAAAACCGATTGCGAGTATCAAGGTGGAAATAAACGGACAGGACTATATGGCGGAATCGACGGGAGACGGACAATATGACGCTTTTGTAAAGGCGCTGCGCAAAATCTATAAGGAGAATCTCAACCGCACATTCCCCCGACTGGCCAACTATACTGTTTCAATTCCTCCCGGCGGCCATACGGACGCCCTTGTCCAAACTGTTATTATATGGCATGAAGAATCGGGGCGCACCATCCGCACTCAAGGCCTGGATGCCGACCAGACGGAATCGGCCATCAAGGCTACGTTCAAGATGCTGAACATCGTGGAGATGGAGGTGTCGGGAAGCGCCGGATAGTCTGCACAAATAGGTGCGTGTACACATGAGTCGGCCTCATACGCCGTTTTGTTCGGATGATATGGGGCGGGCTGACGACAATAAATCAATAACCAATAATAAACTATAGATTATGAAACTGAACATTGCAGTTCTTGCCGGCGATGGCATCGGCCCGGAGATTATGCCTCAGGCCATCAATGTGCTCAACGCCGTAGCTAAGAAATTCAATCATGAGTTTGAATACCATGAGGCACTTTGTGGTGCTCATGCCATTGACGAGGTGGGCGATCCATTCCCTGACGACACGTTCAAGGTGTGTATGGATGCCGATGCCGTGCTCTTTGCCGCAGTAGGCGACCCACGCTTTGACAATGACCCGACGTTGAAAGTTCGTCCTGAGACGGGGCTGTTGGCTATGCGCAAAAAGCTTGGACTGTTTGCCAACGTGCGTCCCGTAGCCACGTTCGACTGCCTGCTCCACAAGTCTCCGCTAAAGGAAGAACTCATCAAGGGGGCCGACTTCGTGGTTATTCGTGAGCTGACCGGTGGCATGTACTTCGGTGAGAAGTATCAGGATAACGACAAGGCTTTTGACACCAATATTTATCATAGACCGGAGGTTGAACGAATTCTGAAGGTGGCTTTTGAGTTTGCGATGAATCGCAATAAGCACTTGACGGTCGTAGACAAGGCGAATGTGTTGGCCAGCTCACGCCTGTGGCGCAAGATTGCACAGGAAATGGAGCCGCAATATCCTGAGGTGAAGGTAGACTATATGTTCATCGACAATGCCTCCATGCGTGTGCTCACTGAGCCTCGCTTCTTCGACGTCATTGTCACAGAGAATACCTTTGGCGATATTCTGACCGATGAGACCAGTGCCATCACCGGCTCTATGGGCTTGCAGCCATCGGCCTCATTGGGTGAACACACGCCGTTGTTCGAGCCTGTACACGGCTCATGGCCACAGGCAGCGGGTAAGAATATTGCCAATCCTATGGCGATGATTCTTTCTGCTGCGATGATGCTCGAACATTTCGGACTGAAAGAGGAGGGCGCAGCGATTCGCAGGGCGTGTGATGCCGCTCTCGAAAACAACATCCGAACGCCTGAAATTCAAGTAGAGGGAGCCAAGAGCTATGGCACCAAAGAGATAGGCGAGTGGATAGCAAGCCAGATATAAGTAAGTGTGATTTTACTTTCCGTCTGCATAAACAACTGTTCTGACGAGTGAAAACAGACGACTTTGCGGACGGAAATATAGGCTTTTAGCCATCAACATACAGCAAAGGACCCGGCAGGAGTTTTTATTCCTTTCGGGTCCTTTGCTTATAAGGGCTCTGGATACACAATCAATAAATGCTGCCAACGGCTTAAACAGAATTGAAAGCACGTCTTTCCATCTTTGCCCTACAGCACTGTAAAAATCCTGACAAGTCCCTTCAAAATACGGGCGTATTTCAAATCATAAACCGATTGTTTTGAAATACGCGAAAAATAGAGATTTTTTACAACTGCCTGACAGCCTTAGTCTTACGTCCGTCAAGGCGCAGTGATACCTTTCTTTATACGCTCTTCCCTCAGCCGTCAAGCCCTAACGGCCTGCCGGAAAAGCCTTAGCGGTCATCCCTATAGAGCCTAATGCCGTTGCCATTGAGCTTTCAACGCCACACCGTTAGGGCCTCATCGCAAAATCGAAGATGCAAAGACGGGAAATTTTTGAAGAATGGTCTGCAAAAAGCGAGCTTTTCTTTTCTAAAACAAGAAAATTTACAGCCTTTGTTTTAGTGAAGTAATCTTGACAAAGTTTGCTTTTCGTAAGTGTTCAACCAACTATTTCCACCTTTTGCCTACAGGGCAATTCTCGTGCTGACAATGGTCTGGTCTTTACGTAACTACCGTTATGGAAAGCAGTGTTTCATCATGAGAAATGTCGGGTGAGGAAACAAAAAACCGCTCAAGACTGTGTCTTGAGCGGTGTCTCTTTTTTTTCTGTTCGTTGAACTCAGAATTACTCTGAAACAACAGTAGTGTCTGTTGTAGTAGTAACATCTGCTGTGTCAGTGATAGTTGTGTCAGCAGTTATCGTATCAACAGATACAGTGTCTGTACCATCTTCAGTAACAGCGTTTGACTTGTTACCTGTGCAAGATGCGAAAGAGATAGCTGCCATAGCTACGAACATAAAAACTAATTTCTTCATTTTCTTTGCTTTTTAAATCTGTAAAACAATGATATGTTTATTAAAACATTGCAAAGTTACGCATTTTTTCAATACCTCCAATTATTTTTTACAGTTTTTTTTGACATTTTATTGTAACTTTTTGCAAGTTGCTATCAGTCAGTCGGTTACAGATTATAAATAAAAGTTAAATTATTTGTGTGGTTTAATAAAACCCAATTTATAGTGCTATTTAGCTGTGGTTATCATAAGAAAATACTATCTTTGTACCTTATAATAATAGAAAAAATGATAGATACAAGTGCTTTTCAGGGCAAAAAAGCAGCATATTATACATTGGGATGTAAGCTCAATTTTGCAGAAACTTCTACATTTGGGAAGCTGCTGGAGCAGATGGGCGTGTCGCCTGCAGCCAAGAATGAGAAGGCAGATATATGCCTTATCAACACTTGCTCGGTTACAGAGGTGGCAGATACTAAGTGTCGGCAGGCCATTCGCCGTATGGTGAGAGAAAATCCCGGAGCCTTTGTAGTAGTGACGGGGTGTTATGCTCAGTTGGAAACGGAGACGGTAAGCCAAATAGACGGGGTAGACCTCGTGTTGGGTGCAAACGAAAAAGCCGACTTGGTACAACATCTTTCGGAAGCCTGGTCTATGCCACGCGAGGGGCACTTACATCAGTTCCAAAGCGTGAAGACGCGCGATATTAAGAGTTTCCAGCCCTCCTGCGCTTGTGGAAACCGAACGCGCTACTTTCTCAAAGTGCAGGATGGTTGCAGTTATTTCTGCACCTATTGTACGATTCCCTTTGCACGAGGCCTCTCGCGCAACCCGACTATAGCGTCTCTGGTTGCACAAGCGGAAGAAGCGGCAAGTGAGGGCGGCAAGGAGATTGTACTGACGGGGGTAAACATTGGTGATTTTGGCAGAACGACGGGCGAAAGTTTTCTCGACTTGGTTAAGGCGCTTGACAAGGTGGAGGGCATCCATCGTTTCCGTATCAGCAGCTTGGAGCCGGACCTTCTTGACGACGAACTTATAGAATATTGTGCGCATTCGCGAGCTTTCATGCCGCATTTTCATATTCCCTTGCAAAGTGGGAGTGACGAAGTTTTGAAGTTGATGCACCGCCGTTACGACACCGCCCTTTTTGCTCACAAGATTAACCTCATCAAGGAAAAGATGCCAAATGCGTTTATCGGAGTGGATGTAATGGTAGGCTCACGGGGTGAAACACCGGAGTATTTTGAGGATTGCTATCAATTCATAGAGAGTCTTCCCATAACCCAACTCCATGTATTCCCCTACTCGGAACGACCGGGAACGGCCGCGCTGCGAATTCCTTACGTGGTGAGCGACGAGGATAAGAAGCATCGTTCAAAGCGGTTGTTGGAGCTTTCAGACCGCAAGACAGCGGATTTTTATGCCCAGTTTATAGGACAGGAAGCCGATGTGCTTTTCGAAAAGGCGTCACGGGGGAAGGCCATGCATGGCTTTACGCCTAACTATATTCGTGTGGAGTTGGCACCTCGCGAGGCAAAAGAGGAGTTTGATAATCAGATTATGCGTGTGCAGCTTGGCGATTTCAATCACGACAAAACGGCCCTTCGCGCCACCCTTATATAAATATAGGTGAGTCGGGCAAGTCTTAGGCAGAGCCATTGACAAGAGCAATCTATAGTAAAATGTTTTTATGCAAGTAGCCATTGTTATTTTAAACTGGAACGGGGCGGATATGATGAAACGTTATCTGCCCATCGTGTTGAAGTATTCGCAGGATGAAGGAGAAGTTTGGGTTGCCGACAACGCATCTACAGACAACTCCATGCAGATGCTTCGGGAGCAGTTCCCGCAGGTCAGGACTATTCAGCTTGACAGGAACTATGGCTTTGCAGAGGGCTACAACAGGGCGTTGGCGCAGATAGAAGCGGAGTATTATATTTTGCTCAACTCCGATGTGGAGGTGACGAGGGGATGGCTTACCGAATTGCTCAGCTATATGGATGGGCACCCCGAAGTTGCCGCTTGCCAGCCGAAACTCCTCTCTGTTTCCGACAAACATAAGTTTGAATATGCCGGAGCTTCCGGTGGAATGATCGACCAATACGGCTATCCGTTCTGTCGTGGGCGCATTTTTGACACGATAGAAACGGACGAAGGACAATATAATGATGTGGCGGAGATACATTGGGCTACGGGTGCCTGTCTCATGGTGCGCTCGGCAGACTATTGGCGTGTGAGGGGACTCGATGGCCGATTTTTTGCGCACAACGAGGAGATAGACTTTTGTTGGCGCCTCCGGTTGTTGGGGCGCGGTATCGTCTGTATCCCTTCGAGCGTGGTGTATCATGTGGGTGGGGGAACGTTGCCCAAGAGTAATCCTATGAAGACATACCTGAATTTTCGCAACAACCTTACCATGCTGTATAAGAATCTGGCGGATGGCGAACTGCATCGGGTGATGCGCATACGTTACTTCTTAGACTATCTTGCCGCCTTCCAAACGCTTATCATCAACCGCAATGTCGGCGATTTCAAAGCTATTTTCAAAGCTCGAAAGGCGTTTAAACGGTGGCGCTACGAGTTTGCGGACGACCGTGCGACAATTCAGCGCAGCCGTGTCAAGACCTGTTTCAACGAACTGGCACCCTTTTCCATCCTTTGGCAGTATTATGCCAAAGGTAAGAGAGAGTTCAGGGCATTACCCGGAACCTTTCTAAAACGCAAATAGGCGGTATCGTATCATGACATTGCTACGGTTTTGCAATGTCGAATTCGAGTTTTTAACGTTAAACCTCTATAAATTCATCAAACTTTTATTGAAGGAAGTAGATGAGTTTAAGAAATAATCCCTATATTTGCTACATAGAACTAACAAATCTATTCACGTAACAAATAACCTATTATGGAAAACTTTCCTCTTGTTTTTTGGCTAATCCCAATAGCCTCTATTTGCGCGTTGGGCATGGCTTGGTACTTCTTCCGCAGTATGATGAAAGAAGACGAGGGCACGCCCCGCATGATTGAAATAGCCGAATATGTACGCAGTGGCGCTATGGCCTATTTGAAGCAACAGTACAAGGTGGTGCTTATTGTCTTCATTGTTTTGGCAAGTATTTTTGCTGTTATGGCCTATGGCTTTAACGTTCAAAATCCTTGGGTGCCTTTCGCTTTCCTTACCGGCGGTTTCTTTAGTGGTCTTGCGGGTTTTTTCGGCATGAAAACGGCAACCTATGCCAGTGCCCGAACGGCAAATGCCGCCCGCCAGAGTTTGGATCGAGGACTCAAGATAGCTTTCCGCTCCGGTGCTGTGATGGGGCTTGTCGTTGTTGGACTCGGCTTGCTTGATATAGCGATATGGTTTTATGTCCTCACACGTTTCTATCATGGCGACAACACGGCACTCATCACCATCACCACGACCATGCTTACCTTTGGTATGGGTGCTTCCACTCAGGCATTGTTTGCCCGTGTGGGTGGTGGCATCTACACCAAGGCGGCCGATGTAGGAGCTGACCTTGTGGGGAAAGTGGAGGCCAATATTCCTGAGGACGATCCTCGCAACCCTGCAACCATTGCCGATAATGTTGGTGACAATGTGGGCGACGTGGCAGGTATGGGAGCCGATCTGTACGAAAGTTACTGTGGCTCTATTCTGAGTACGGCAGCACTTGGAGCGACAGCCTTTGCAACGTCTGCCGGCGATATGCAGATGCGTGCCGTCATAGCGCCCATGCTCATTGCGGCGGTGGGCGTGTTCCTCAGTCTGCTGGGTATCTATATGGTACGCACTAAGGAAGGCGCCACCATGAAAGACCTTTTACGTTCGTTGGGTGTGGGCACCAACACATCGGCTGCGCTTATTGCCGTAGCCACATTCGCTATCCTCTATCTGTTGAAGATGGAAAACTGGGTTGGCGTCAGCTTCTCTGTTATCAGTGGTCTTGCGGCAGGAGTGATTATCGGACAGGCCACCGAATATTATACTTCGCAGAGTTACAAGCCCACCCAAGCCATTTCAGAGGCGTCCAGAACAGGTGCAGCCACTGTTATCATCAAAGGAATCGGTACGGGCATGATTTCCACATGTGTGCCGGTGCTTACCATTTCGGTTGCCATCATGCTGAGCTTTCTATGTGCCAATGGTTTTGATATGAGCATGAGTGCGCAGAGCATACAGACCGGTTTGTATGGTATTGGTATCGCTGCAGTGGGAATGCTTTCTACTTTGGGCATCACATTGGCTACCGACGCTTACGGACCTATCGCTGATAATGCAGGTGGCAACGCCGAAATGTGTGAACTTGGGGAAGAAGTGCGCCATCGCACTGATGCCCTCGATGCTCTCGGCAACACCACAGCAGCTACCGGCAAGGGCTTTGCCATTGGCTCTGCTGCGCTCACGGCCTTGGCCCTTTTGGCATCTTATATTGAAGAAGTGAAAATTGCGATGCATCGCGTAGGCGACACGATGTACAATGTTGCCGGTGAAACGATAGATGCCGCTAATGCCACCATCCCCGATTTCATGAACTATTTTCAGGTGAATCTTATGAATCCGAAGGTGCTCGTTGGAGCATTTATCGGCGCGATGGCTGCTTTCTTGTTCTGCGGACTCACCATGGGAGCCGTTGGACGTGCAGCAGAAAAAATGGTGGATGAGGTGCGTCGGCAGTTCCACGAAATCAAGGGAATACTTGAAGGAACCGGCACACCGGATTACGGCCGTTGTGTGGAAATATCAACATTGAGTGCTCAGCACGAGATGATACTTCCTTCACTGCTTGCCATTGCCATCCCCATCATAGTGGGTGTGGTGTTGGGTGTAGCTGGAGTGCTTGGCTTACTGGTTGGCGGATTGGCCGCCGGCTTTACGCTTGCGGTGTTCATGGCCAATTCCGGTGGAGCATGGGACAATGCCAAGAAATATGTTGAAGAAGGAAACTTCGGTGGCAAGGGCTCTGATAGTCATAAGGCTACGATTGTCGGCGATACGGTTGGCGACCCCTTTAAGGATACTTCCGGCCCATCGCTCAACATTCTCATCAAACTCATGTCTATGGTGAGCATTGTGATGGCAGGCCTCACGGTTGCCCTCGGATAGTTTTCGGAAATATTCAGACAACGAAGGGTTGGAGAAGTGTAGACTTTCTGTTTGTGCCTCAAACGGTCAGCAAATAGAAAACCAGACTTCTCCAATGCTTTGTTTTTACGACTTTCTCAATTCCCAAAACGCTACTGCTGCCGCTGCTGCCACATTAAGTGAGTCCACGCCGTGAGCCATCGGTATGCGCACCACAGTGTCGGTTGCCGCTATCGCTTCTTGGGATAGTCCATCGCCTTCGGTCCCCATCACGATGGCAAGTTTGGGTTTGGTCTTCAACATTGGATCGTCGAGCGTTATAGAATTGTCGTCGAGTGCCATCGCCACCGTATGGAAATCCCACTGATGCAGCGTTTCTACTGTTCCGTCGAGCCAGGTCCAAGGCACTAAAAACACTGACCCCATCGACACCCTCACCGATCTGCGGTTGAAAGGGTCGCACGACGTTCGAGTGAGCAACACCCCGTCGATACCCAGGGCTGCGGCCGAACGAAAGATTGCACCGATATTGGTTGTGTCTACCACTCCATCAATCACCACTACTCTTGACGCCTCCCTGCACACATCTTCCATCGATGGACATTCTTTGCGACGCATGGCGCAGAGCACGCCTCGTGTGAGCGTGTAGCCCGTGAGTTGTGCCAGAAGTTCGCGGCTGCCCGTATAGACGGGAATGTCTCCACATTGCATGATAATGTCGGCGGCGTCTCCGTTGATGTGTCGTTGTTCGCACAATAGGGATATCGGCTCATACCCGGCCTTCAGGGCAACGCGTATCACTTTGGGGCTTTCTGCGATGATGGTTCCTTCCTGAGGATGGAGTTTGTTGCGCAACTGATGGTCGGTGAGTTTGCAGAACACTCCGACGCCGGGATGGTCCAATGTGGTTATCTTGATAATAGGCATGTGTTGTTTTTTACTTTATCTTCTGTTCTCCCACCACAAAATAGGTTGAATGTGGGGATGCCAGATAGAAACCGCAGGTAGAGGCTTGGGGATACATGGCACCGTTTTCTGTCAGTTTGATGCCAATACGGCTTAGATTCAGGAGTTGATCTATTTTGAAAATCTGGAGCTGATCGGGCAGAGAGGGATAGCCTACGGCCGGTCGAATGCCCCGATAGGCAGCCGAAAACATCTGTTTTATGCTTAGATGTTCGTCGGGAGCATATCCCCAAAGTTCTTTTCTCACTTTAGCGTGCAGCCATTCGCTTGTCGCTTCGACCAGCCGGTCGCAGATGCCTTGTAGGAGCAAGGCCTCGTATGAGCTGTCATCCCTCTTAAGGTTTTCCAATAGTTTGATAAGTTTTTCGGACAAGGTGATGGCAAAGCAACCGACATGGTCACCATATCCTTTGGGGGCAATAAAGTCGCACAAGGCGAGGTTATAGCCCGTCTTTCCGGCTTTCTTCTGACGAGGGGTGGGAATGACAATGTGATGATGGCAGGAATTGCAGCATCGTTCCGGCTCGTCAATCACGATGGAGACGTTATCGGAATACGCTTGAAAGAATCCGACAAGAGCCGTCATGGTCATACCCTCACGTGTCAGTGTGTTCAACAAAGCTTCTGCCTCTGCCTGAATATCTCTCGCCTCTTGTGATTGTTTTTGTACCTGCCAAAGATTTCTAAAGGAAATCCAGTTGATGTATGGACGTACCTCTGCAATGGGGATGCGCTCTAAGAGTTTCACTCCGGAGAACGACGGACGGAAGATGGTCTCTTGGCCCCAATCTATGTTGATTCTCTTGATATTTTCCGAAGCCAGATTGCCCTTACGGGCTTTCTTGCCCTCATAATTGTTTCTCATGCGTTCCTGTTCGCCCTTTAGTTTTTCGAGATATTCTTCACGTTCGTTGGTCAGCAGTTTATGGGCGATGATGGCGTCTTGAGAGGCATCCTTTACGTAGATGACGGGCCCTCGATATAGCGGTGCAATCTTTGTTGCCGTATGCAGGGCAGAGGTGGTTGCTCCTCCTATGAATAAAGGTTTTGTAATTCCTGCCTTGTTCAGTTCCGTTGCAACATTGCACATCTCGTTGAGCGACGGTGTGATTAGTCCGCTTAGGGCTATAAAGTCTGCTTCTTCGGATTTTGCGGCTTTCACAATGCGTTCCGCTTCTACCATCACCCCTAAGTCCGTTACGTCAAAGTTGTTACAACTCAATACGATGGCTGTAATGTTTTTGCCTATATCGTGCACATCGCCCTTGACCGTTGCGACGAGAAATTTGCCCAGACTTCGCCCTGCATTTTTCTTTTGTTCGGTGATATACGGGTTTAGTATTTCCACAGCGGTCTTCATGGTGCGTGCGGATTTCACCACTTGCGGAAGGAACATTTTGCCTTCCCCAAAGAGGTCTCCAACAAGGGTCATGCCTTCCATCAGCGGTCCGTCGATAATGGCTTGTGGCGAATCGTAGACCGAAAGAGCTTCCAGCAAATCATTTTTCAAATGTTTGGTTTCTCCAAATTGTAGTGCATATACCAATCGCTCTTGCAAGGACATGGAGGCTAATTGGGTATCTGAAGTGGGCTCCGTAACCTTTCTGTCAGCGTATTTGCCTGCAACTTCGATAAGTTGCTCCTCTGCGTCCTCCGTTCGGCAGAGAATGGTATCCTCCAACACTTTCAACAGCTCTTGGGGAATGTTGTCATACATCACCCTTGTGGCAGGATTGAGAATGGCCATGTCAAGTCCCGCCTCGATGGCATGATAGAGGAACACTGCGTGCATGGCTTCGCGAAGGTAGTTGTTTCCCCGGAAAGCAAAGGAAAGGTTGCTCACGCCGCCACTTACCTTTACACCCGGCAAATGTCGGTGTATCCATCGGGTGGCTTCAATGAAGTCTATGGCATAGCGCCGGTGCTCTTTGATTCCCGTTGCAATGGTCAGAACATTCGGGTCGAATATGATGTCTTCGGGACGTATGCCCACTTTTTGAGTAAGCAAGTTGAAGGCGCGTTGGCAGATGGCTGTTTTTCGTTCGAAGGTGACAGCTTGTCCCTGTTCGTCAAAGGCCATCACCACCATAGCAACACCATATTGTTTCAGGATAGCAGCTTTGCGCAGAAACTCTTGCTCGCCCTCTTTCAGAGAAATGGAGTTTACGATGGCCTTGCCCTGAATGCACTTCAAAGCTTCTTCTACGACATGAAACTGCGACGAGTCTATCATCCAGGGAATACGGGAAATTTCCGGGTCGGACGCCATGAGGTTGATGAAATGTTTCATCTCCTGAGCGGAATCCAACATTCCATCGTCCATATTGATGTCAAGAATCATTGCGCCGTCTTCCACTTGTTTTCGGGCAATGCTCAAAGCCTCTTCGTATTGCTTTTCATTGATGAGGCGGAGGAATTTTCTGCTGCCTGCCACGTTGCATCGCTCACCCACATTGATAAAAACGTCCGGACTGGCATGGAAAGCATCTAATCCGGCAAGCCAAGCAGTTTTGGCTTTCTTCAGCACTCTGGGATTGTCGGCGGCTTGCACTTCATCGGCTATGCGTGCAATATGTTGAGGAGTGCTGCCGCAACATCCACCTACGATATTTAGCAATCCGTCGTCCAGAAATCCCCGCACATAAGACGCCATGCTGTCGGGGCTTTCGCTGTATTCTCCCATCTCGTCCGGCAGCCCTGCATTTGGATATGTGCAGACGTAAAAAGGACAGGATTCTGACAGCTGCTTGAGAAAAGGTCGGAGTTGAGCTGGTCCGAACGAACAGTTTATGCCTATAGCCAACGGATTGGCATAGGACACGGTGGCTACGAACGCTTCTAAATTTTGCCCGGCCAGCATACGGCCGGCAGCGTCGGCAATGGTCACAGACACGATAATGGGGACACGGCGGAATGTTTGAGAGAAGGCGTCTTCTGCCGCACGAAGTGCAGCTTTCACGTTAAGGGTGTCAAATACGGTTTCTATAAGGAGCAGGTCTATCCCGGCTTCGACCAATGCAGTCATCTGTTCGTTATAGGCTTCTCTGAGTTGGTCGTAGCTGATTGATCGCGATGCCGGGTCGTCCATATTCTGAGACATGGAGGCAGTCTTCCCGGTCGGCCCTATGGATCCTGCAACAAAACGTGGCTTGTCCGGAGTAAGCGCCGTCATTCTGTCGGCCTCCTCGCGGGCGAGTTTTGCTGCCGCACGGTTTATTTCCGCAACGTATTCCTGCATGCCGTATTCCTCTTGGGAGATGGCTTGCGCGTTGAAGGTATTGGTCTCTATGATGTCGGCCCCTGCCTCCAAATAATGGCGGTGAATCTCTCTAATGGTGTCGGGCTCGGTTAAGCATAGCAAGTCATTATTGCCCTTCAATCGTACGGACCAGTCTTTAAACAGCTTGCCTCTAAAAGAGTCTTCATCGAGTGAAAGGTGCTGAATCATTACTCCCATCGAGCCATCAAGTACCATAACCCGATGTCTTAATATATTCGCGATGTCATCTCCCATTTTAAAACACTCTTTTTGCTATTTGCTGAACGCTTGCCGTTGCATTCACGGTGTAAAAGTGAATACTCGGAACATGATGCTCCTTGAGTTCCCTGGCCTGACTGATGCCCCATTCTATGCCTAATGCCTTAACCTCATCGTTATTCTGACACTTGATGAGTTCCTCCGATAGGTCGTTGGGAAAATCGATGTGGAACACTTTGGGCAACAATGACAACTGTGAGAAGCTGGTCAAGGGCTTGATACCCGGAATGATAGGCACGGTGATGCCGATATTGCGACAACGCCTTACGAAGTCAAAGTATTTTTGGTTGTCAAAAAACATTTGCGTAATGATATATGATGCCCCTTGTGCGACTTTCTCCTTGAGATAGGCCAAATCGGTCTCTAAATTCATGGCTTCCTCATGTTTTTCCGGATAGCCGGCCACACCATAGCAGAATTTATTGGATAATGGGTCGGTCTGTGTGCCGTCAGTCATTTTTCCTTCATTGAAGTCGTTTACTTGTTTGCATAAATCTATGGCATGCAGATGGCCTTTGTTTACAGCCCTGAACTGATTGAAGCCTCTTTCCCTGTCGCCACGAAGCACAAGGATATCTTCTATACCCAAATAGTTAAGGTCTATCAACTGGTTTTCAATTTCCTGTTTCGTAAAGCCGGAACAGATAATATGGGGGACGGTGGGAACTTTGTAACGCCCTTTCAACGCAGAGGCAACTGCTACGGAGCCGGGACGCTTCTGTATTGTATTGCTGGTAAAAATTCCATCTTCAATTTCCAGAAACACCTGCTCCGTTCGGTGTGTGGTGATGTTGATATAGGCGGGTGAAAATTCCATCAGTTTGTCTATATTCCGAAAAATGCCTTGAATACTTTTTCCTCGTAATGGTGGAAGTACTTCTATGGAAAATGCCGTCTCTTTATTATCTTTCAAAAAACTCCTTAAACTCATATTTACTTACAATCTGTTTACAAAATTAACTTAAAAGAATGATATCATTTAGGAGATTAGCGTATTTTAACATTATTTGGCCTGATAAAGTATCAATATGCGTATGGCATACGGAAAAGGCTATAATCTATATGATTATAAACATTATCGTAGTGAGGTTGTTTGGGTGTGTTTGTGTTTTTATGACTATCCGGTCTTAGTATGTATCAGCCTTGTTAGGGCTAATTTTGGGCAGATATTGGTAGTGTGGTATTATAGTTTTGGCAGATAGGAGGCTTTTACCATGTGTTGAATTTTGTGATGTTGCGTGCCATCACTTTTGAAGTTCGGTCTTCTTTGGGCGTAAAGGGCATGAAACCTTCCGAAAGTCTGAGAATATTATGCAGCACGGTCATGAGGCGGGCGGAGAATTCCCTGATGTCCAAGAGTTTTACCAGTTCGTTGAGTCTGTCTTCATCCATATTGTTGAAGCGTAAGGACGTATAGATGTTGGCCAAATGACGAAGTGGCGTCTGGTGGCGTTCCAGTTCGTATTTAAAATTCAGAAGCTCGATGCACAATATCCGCTCATTGATTTCTGTTTCCTTAATAGATGCAGAAAGTTTGGCTTTCAGCGTTGAACTTTTAAAGCATAGTGCATCGGATTGAAGGTCTCCTTGAAGATAATTTTGGTTGCGGGGGAATCGGTCTATTTCTTCTATAGCAATTTCCGGAACTTGATACTGCAATCTCTCCAATCCTTTGATGATGTATTCGGTAATGAGTTCCTCGTCGGCATAGAGCATGATTCTGCGCCATTCGAGTGCTGAAAGTTGCTCCAATCGTCCTTTAACGGAGGTGCAATGTTTATGGTCGAACAACACTTCTTTGTCTATGCCAAGCTGGAGGAGGTTGCCGATAACCTCAGTAGATGTAGGAGAAAGTAGTAAACGAGCATTGGTGTCGATTACTTTCTGATACAGTTTGAGCATCAAGTCGCACATTTGCTCAAACGACACTTGACTGGTCAGTACCGGGTTTTTGATGAGAACATAGTGCTTGTTCCAATCCAACTGTTTGAAAGTGCCAAATTCTAATTTACTGCACAGATGTATGGCAGAGGCTTTTTGTATGGCGGTTTTCTGAAATTTATAGTTGTAAGTCGTCTTGTATTTCTTGGCGATCCAGGGTTGTAGTCCCCCAAAAAGGGTGTAAACGGTTGGGATGTGAAGCTTGTATGCCTTGTGCAGGAGCTTGATGGAGGCCATGTTCCAGCAACCGAGTACGTGGATAATGTCGTATTTGGAAAGAGTGGCGGCATCTATGCTGTGTGCCGACGCGTGCAAGTCTACATCTGCAAAGTCTTCCAAGCCATGTGCTAAACGTGTGGATAGCTCGTGATTGATGGCGACGGCATCAATTTTTGGAGGGATGAATATGAGAACTTTAAGCCGGTCCATAGCATTTACAACTTATGTGTTGTGAAGTCATATTTATTGGCAAAACGATAGCGAATCATATAGTTTAGGTTGTGCCAAACCTGTGTAACCTCGAAGAACAGGGCTTGTAATACAGAAATGTCTTCCCCGAAATTCTTTAATGCCCTATGACAGAGCACTCCTCTGAAGACGAGAGCCGTGAGCAAGGCGGCGATGGATGCGCCAAGCAAAATCCAGTTGGGGGTTATTGCGGCATAGGCTATGGTAGCGATACAGCCCAGATAGGTAATGTGTAGTGTCAGTTGGTCTATATTGTAAAGCCAACGGTGTGGGGTGCTGCGTTGTAGAAATTTTCTGGATTCCAGATAGAACAAATGCCTGTTGAGCCAAGTCTTGTCGGAAGGAGTGTCTTCTATGAGCCACGCTTCATCAGAGGTCTCCAATGCTGTGGAGTCTTCTTTTGCATATTTATTAACGAGAAAGTCGTATTCCCCACGTGTTAGGTGAAGATTACCGAGGAAGCCTGCGTTTTCGAGAAATTCGCTTTTCCGTAGCAGCAGGTTATAGCTGGTATTGCGATAGGCATGTCCTTTGCTGGCTTCGCGCATGAGATAAAAAGCGTTGTGAAGTCGTTCGAAGCGACGGAAGGGAGAGGTGGAGTTTTCATAATTGCCATAACCTATAACAAGATTATTGCCGTTGTTGCAATGGCGGGCCATCTTGCTGAGCCATTGGTTGGAAGAGGGACGACAAGACGCTTCGGTGACCATTACCCAATCGTATTTGGCCGCTTTGATGCCCAGGGTTATGGCGAGTTTCTTTCTGCTGACGTATCTCGAAGATTTTGGAATATGCGTTACATATATCTCAGCATGAGATTCCGCCATGTTACTGTGGCTGAGAGTGCGGCTGATGATTTCTTCTGCATCATGATCTTTCTGTTCGGTAACGATGATAACTTGATAACCTGATGGATAGTTTTGCCGGAGAAAAAAAGGAAGAGTCTTCTCCAATCTGTTGGCATTGTCGTAGGGGGTGAGAATCAACGAGATGGGAGGTGATGCAGTGGAGTTCTCAAGATCGGCATCGTCGTGTTGTTGTTTTTTTCTAAATCTGAAAAAGGGATTGAGCATTGGAGTGAGAATGCCCAACAGGATAAGCACTAAGCTTGCGATGAGGGTTGTATTGTCGAATGAAAGTGCATTCATATTTGATGACATTCACATTTTTGCAGTTCCTCCGAAGTGTAACCTATGGGAAGTTTTCTGCAATTATATTGGCTGGCCATTACTTCTCCATAAGCTCCGGCAGAGCGTATGGCCACCAAATCGCCCCTATGGAGTTTTTTGATATGAATTTCTTTACCAAAAACGTCACTGGATTCACAAATTGGGCCTACCACATCGTAAACCTCTTCCGGTGCGCTGTTGCTGATGTTTTCAATTTTATGGCGGGCTTGGTAAAGCGCCGGCCTTATCAAGTCGGTCATACCTGCGTCAAGGATAGCAAACTGTTTATGCGTTCCTTGTTTAATGTAGAGCGTTCGGGAGATGAGCGTTCCCATTTGCGCCACGACCGATCTGCCCAATTCAAAATGTACGCGTTGTCCTTTGCGAAGTTTGAGATGCTTGTTGTAGGTTGCAAAATATGCTTTAAAATCGGGTATAGGATTTTCGTTTGGGGATTCATAATCAACGCCCAGCCCACCACCTACATTCAGCTCTTGTATCTTGATACCCAGACTTTCAAGCGTGTCTTGCAAATCGTTTATACGATAGCATAACTGCTCGTAGTCGTTCATGTTAAGTATCTGGCTGCCAATGTGAAAGTGCAAACCAATGAAGTTGATGTTGCTCATGGTGTTTGCCCTTGCAATAGCATCTTCCATCTCCGACATGGCTATGCCGAATTTGTTTTCGGCCAGGCCTGTGGTGATATTGGCATGGGTGTGAGCATTAATATCCGGATTGATTCGGAAGCATACGTTAGCCGTAACATTTCGGGCTTCGGCCAACGTGTTGATCACTTCCAATTCGGCAACACTTTCGACATTGAAACAGAATATTCCTGCCGTGAGAGCAAGGTTTATCTCCCAATCGCTTTTGCCAACGCCGGCGTAAACAATTTTGTTTGGCGAAAAGCCCGCGTCAAGACAAGCCTGAATTTCGCCCCCGCTGACACAGTCGGCGCCAAGTCCGGAATCACAAACAATGCGTAGAATTTTCGGATTTGCATTTGCTTTCACTGCATAATGCACCACGAAATTTTCATACCTTTGACTCTCTTGCTTGATGATGTTGATTGTTTTTTTCAACAACTCAACATCATAGTAGTAGAACGGCGTTTGTATATCCTGAAACCTGTCGACAGGGAACATTCCTTTCATGTCGTTTTATAATGTGTTTATGACGCTTTCAATTAATGAAACAAAGTATCGCTGAGGCTCTGCAATGCACGCTTTTTGTCTACTTCCTTGATGAGGAAGGAGATGTTGTAGTTGCTTCCTCCGTAGCTGATCATGCGCACGGGAATGTCTTTCAGAGCATCTGTTGCCAATGTTTCGAAACCGAGATTACTCCAATCGAGGTCGCCAACGACACAGACGATGCACATATTGCTGTCTACTGTAACAGTCCCGTATTTCTTGAGCTCGTCAACAATCTGAGTCAAATGAGTGTCTTTATCGATACTCATGGAAACTCCAACCTCTGAGGTTGTAATCATGTCGATTGGTGTTTGATAGGTTTCGAATATCTCGAATATCTTTCTCAGGAATCCCGTTGCAAGGAGCATTCTGGAAGATTTTATCTTGATGGCAGTGATGTTGTCTTTGGCAGCGATGGCTTTAATCTTGCCACGAACGAGAACATTGTCGATGATTGTTCCGGGAGCATTGGGGTCTAAGGTGCTTTTCAAGCGTACAGGAATTCCTGCATATTTGGCAGGCTGTACGCAGGTAGGATGCAAAATTTTTGCCCCGAAATAGGCAAGTTCTGCAGCTTCCTCAAAATTGAGCTGAGGAATGGTGTCGGTGTGCTCTACGATACGGGGGTCGTTGTTGTGCATACCGTCAATATCCGTCCAAATCTGAATTTCTTCGGCTGGCAGAGACGCACCGATGAGTGAGGCAGTATAGTCTGATCCACCACGTAACAGATTGTCGATTTCGCCATAAGCGTTGCGGCAAATGAAGCCCTGGGTGATATAAATCTGATACCCTTCGTTATCCTTCATGATGCCTTGCAGTTTCTCTTTGATGTATTGCATATCCGGCTCAGCATTCTTATCGGTGCGCATGAATTCAAGCGCGTCCAGCAAAACGGCCTTGATGCCGGTTTCTTTGAGATAGTTTACCACCATGTTTGTGGACATGATCTCACCCTGTGCTACAATGGTTTTTTCTTCAAAACTGGTGAAGATGTCTTTGGTGAAACTACGAAGATAATCGAATTTCTCTGTCAGGAACTCACCTGTCTGTTTTCTATACTCGTCAGTGGAGTAGAGCTCCTTAACGTGTTGTTGGTACTTTTTCTCTAAATTATTGATCACTTCGTTAGCTCCCTCCGGGTTTTTCTTATAGAGGTAGTCGCAAATTTCAACAAGTGAGTTGGTTGTGCCGCTCATGGCCGAGAGCACAATAAATGTAGGTTCTCCAGATTCAGTAATCAGTGAGGCAACACTCTTCATGCGCTCTGGACAACCAACAGAGGTTCCTCCAAATTTTAGTACCTTCATTTTATTATGTTTTAAAAATTTCTAATTCCTAACTTCAATATCTCGTTTTGCGTTACTTAGCTTTCCTCTTCGTCTTCCGAAAGGTCCAGCTTGTTGTATTCTTGGGTCACGTCGGTTATCTCTCCATCCTTGCATCGATACACAATTCCGGGAAAACGATTGAGCATGGGAATATTGTGTGTAGACATCACGACGGCCGTGCCTTGTTTTGTTATGTTTCTTAACAGATTGACGATGCTGTTTGCTGTTTCCGGGTCCAGGTTTCCGGTGGGCTCATCAGCAATCACTATTTTAGGATGATTCAGCAGGGCTCGTGCAATGGCAATACGTTGCTGTTCGCCGCCCGACAACTCATGCGGCATGCTATCTCGCTTTTCAATCATTCCTACCGCATTCAACACGTCGTCAATTCTCTGGTTAATTTCTGCCTTGTCCTTCCATCCGGTGGCACGCAATACAAATTTCAGGTTTTTATAAACGCTACGGTCATGGAGCAATTGAAAATCTTGAAAGATAATGCCCAGCTCTTTTCTGAGAGCAGGAACTTCTTTTCTTCGCATACTTTTCAAATCCCGCCCAAGTACTTCAGCTTTGTCAGTTTCATCTTCTTCAATGTCGAGCTCGCTATAAAAAGTCTTCAACAGAGAGCTCTTGCCCGACCCAACTTTGCCGATAATGTAGATAAACTCGCCTTCTTCCGCATGGAAATCCACATCTTTCAGCACTAATTTGTCTTGTTGGTATATGTTTACTTTTTGAAAATCAATCAGCATGTGTTATATCGTTTGTCTATCCGGAGATAGTGTTTGTTTCTGTATATTTATCTTTTGCATTTGCCTTGGCGACACGTCGCGCCTTGTCCCAGTCTGGGTTATGGCGTTTGGCCAATTCCAATGCGAGGTCTTCGATGCGCAATCCTTTATCGGTGAGCAAAACAATCAAATGATAAATCAGGTCTGAAGCTTCATAAACGAGATTGTCTGCGGTGCCGTTTGTAGCTTCGATGACGGTTTCTACAGCTTCTTCGCCCAACTTCTGTGCCATTTTGTTTATGCCTTTCTTGAATAGGGAGGTGGTGTAGCTGTCTTCCGGCATTTCCTCATGGCGTCTGTTGATGAAATCTTGAAGTTCCGTAAGAAAGAGTATTGGGTTCAGCTTGTTATCTTCTCCCCAACAGGTGTCAGTACCTTTATGGCAGGTTGGGCCTTGCGGATGCACCCTTACGAGCAGTGTGTCGTTGTCGCAGTCGTTCTTTATGCTGACCAGTTCCAAATAGTTCCCGGAGGTTTCTCCTTTGGTCCACAGACAGTTGCGACTGCGACTCCAGAAAGTCACCTTTTTGGTTTCTATTGTTTTCCGGTAAGCTTCTTCATTCATGAATCCCAACATCAGTACGTTCTTGGTGACGTCGTCTTGAATGATTGCCGGAACAAGTCCATCCTGTTTCTTAAAATCTATGTTCATGATTTTTTCTTCCTTTATATATTTTCCCCAACCGATTTAGCCATTAGCAAACTGCTTTATGGAAAATGCTATGGATACTATAACCTGACGTTGATGCCTTCGTTTCTCAGGTACGCTTTGAGTTCGGGAATTTTGATTTCACCAAAGTGAAACACACTTGCAGCCAGAGCCGCATCAGCCGTCCCTTTCAAAAAGGCATCTTTGAAATGCTCTTTTGTTCCGGCCCCGCCACTGGCAATGATGGGCACAGGCACGGTCTCAGCAAGTTCGGCCAATGCTTCGTTGGCAAATCCTTGTTTAACACCATCGTGATCCATGCTGGTGAAGAGAATTTCTCCTGCCCCACGATCAGCCACTTCTTTTGCCCAGTCGAGCAATGAAAGCTCCACGCGTTCGCGTCCTCCTTTGATATAACAGTACCATCCGTCTTCATCAAGGCGCGCATCAATGGCGCAGACACATACTTGGGAGCCGAATTTCTCAGAAATTTGGTTAATTAATCCCGGGTTTTTGATAGCAGCGGAGTTGATGCTTACCTTATCAGCACCGGCATATAACAACCGCTCTACATCTTCCAACGTGCTGATGCCTCCGCCAACAGTAAATGGAATATTGATCTCGCGTGCCACACGCGACACCATGTCCGTAAAGGTTTTCCGTTCTTCGTAGCTGGCGGTAATGTCCAGAAACACGAGTTCATCGGCTCCCGCTTCACTGTAGGCCTTGCCCAATGCGACGGGATCTCCGGCCTTTCGCAGATTTACAAAGTTTGTACCTTTCACGGTCTCACCGTTTTTCACGTCGAGACACGGAATGATTCGCTTGGCTAATCCGTTGAAACTCATATTCCCAATTCCCTTAAGTTAATCTTTCCTTCGTACCATGCTTTGCCAAACACGGTAGCAGGAATACCTGCGCGGTCGAGAGCGATGATGTCGCTGTTGCTGCCTATACCGCCACTGGCGATGAGGTGCAATTGTGGATAGCGCGCCATTACCTGTTTGTACATGTCGATGGCAGGACCTTGCAGCGTGCCGTCTTTGGATATTTCCGTGCACAACACGTTTGTTACGCCGGCATCCGTGTATTTTGCGAGGAAAGAAAGCAGGTCTTCCGACGAATCCTCTTTCCATCCATTGATGCTTATCTTTCCATTTCTGACATCTGCCCCCAGTATCACTCGTTCGGCGCCAAAACGCTCCAGCCACGACAGGAACAGTTCCGGGTCGGTCACGGCGATGCTTCCTGCCGTGACCATAGCGGCTCCGGCATCGAATGCTTTCTCTATGTCTTCGTCGCTTTTGATACCCCCTCCGAAGTCCACGGTGAGGCTTGTGCTTGCGGTTATCGCTTTCAACACTGTGTCATTGACGATGTGTTTTGATTTTGCACCGTCAAGGTCAACCACGTGCAGGCGTTTAAATCCTAATTGCTCAAATTCCTTTGCTTGAGCAACAGGGTCTTCGTTGTACACCGTCTTCCGGTCGTAGTCGCCTTTGGTCAGGCGTACGCATTTGCCGTCGATAATGTCTATGGCTGGTATCAGTTCTATATTCATGGATATTTCTTATTCCATTTCAAGAAAATTAGCTAATATTCGCTCACCCACATCTCCGCTTTTCTCCGGGTGGAATTGTGTGGCCCAGAAATTGTCTTTGTGCAGGGCAGCTGAGTAGGGCAGTATGTAATTTGCCTCGGCGATTGTGAAATCACATGTCGGTACATAGAAACTATGCACAAAATACACGTAGCTTTCCTTCCCAATGCCATCAAACAAGGTGGTTTCTGCGCTACGCAGAACATTCCACCCCATTGCCGGCACTTTTTCTTCATGACTTTTCGGCCGAAACTGCTTCACGTCTACGGGAAATATCCCGATGCAATCCACATCACCTTCTTCAGAGTGCCGGCACAGGAGCTGCTGTCCAACGCAAATGCCTAATACTGGTTGTCGCAGGTCACGAATCAGTTTGTCAAGATGGCGTTCATGGAGATATGCCATTGTAGTTTTGGCATTTCCCTGTCCGGGAAACAATACATGATCGGCTTTTTGCAGCTTTTCGGCATCGTCGGTCACCTCCGGCACCACCCCCAACCGTCTTAAGGCGTTGATCACTGAGAATATGTTGCCGGCATTGTATTTGACGATTGCTACATCCATATTTTCTAACTAAAGATGATGGTCTTGTTGTTGTATGTCAGAATCTTGCGCTGAATGTGCTTTGTGACAGCACGCGACAGGACGATCTTTTCCAGGTCTTTTCCCTTGAGCATCAAAGATTCCGGAGTGTCTTTGTGCGACACCCGCATCACATCTTGTTCTATGATGGGGCCGGCATCAAGTTCCGCCGTCACGTAATGACTGGTTGCCCCTATAATCTTTACACCCCGCTCCCACGCCTGATGATAGGGTCTGGCCCCCACGAAAGCGGGTAGGAATGAGTGGTGTATGTTGATGATGTGGTGCGGATACTTTTCAATCATGTCGTCGCTGATAATTTGCATATACCGCGCCAGCACGATGAAAGTCACTTTTTCCTTTTCCAGCAATTCCATTTCAGCAGCTTCTACTTCCGCTTTGTTGCTGTGATCTTTCTTTATGGACCATACATAATAAGGTATGTCAAATTGATCGGCAACGTATCTGAGGTTTTCATGATTGCTAATGATACATGGTATTTCCACGTCCCACTCTCCTGCTTTGTAACGGGCCAGTAAGTCGTAGAGACAATGGCTCATCTTGCTCACGAAGATGGCCATGCGTGGCTTCTCCTCATTGAAATAGAGACTGAACGTCATTTTGTAACGTTGCGAGTATAGGGTCTTGATATAATCTTCTATCTTGTCTTTGGGAATCATGAATTTTTCGAATTCCCATTCCAATCTCATAAAGAACATACCATCTTCCCGATCAACATATTGATCGAGATATACGATATTACCCTTGTTGTCGGTAATGAATTTGGTGATTTCGGAAATAATTCCCGGCTTATCTTGACAGTGTAAAAGCAATACAGCTGTTGGCTTCATTTGAAAACATTTTATTAATAGTGCAAATTTACATAATTTCTTTTAGAATCAATAGATAATGAAAGAAAAATGCACTATTTTTCTCCAATTTGTAAAGGAAGGCGGCTCTTTACTGTGACAAAGTGTATGATTTAGTGAGGAATTAAGTTTCTTGTCTGCCCATTGCGATGCGCGGTGCCTCTGTAAACAAAGGCGCGGTTAAGTATATTTACTCCTCTTTCTGGATATTGAAAATAATGGAAGTAGCACCAATGGTAAACAGTGTTCCGTCGTAGATAACCCTTCGTTCACGGTCTTCGAGAATTTCAGTGTTTACGAATGTTCCGGTATTGCTCGGTCCGTCTCGCAGAATGTATTTGGTATTCCCTTTTTTATCCCGGCTGGCATTGATGACACAGTGTGTGGGGTCGATGCTTGGGTCATCGGTCATGATGGGGCAGTCGATGTTCGAGCCATTCATAAACCTGCCTATCACATTGTCGCCCATGAAGATGGGGATAACCTGTTTGTAATGAAATACATTCTCTATAACATGAAGATAGCCACATATTTCCCGTTCCGGTTCCTCGTTTTCCTGCTCAGGCTGCTTATTTTTTGAGTTTCCTGCCAGCCGTATCGAAAATTTCTTGTTACAGTTCGGACATGTGAAAGCCAGAATCTGACCCGGCGAATAACTCGTTTCGTCAAATGTAATATAATTGCTGCATTTGGGACAACGTAGTCTTTTCATTTATATCATTAGTATTTCATTACCCATGCATCTTCAAACTCCCGATGTTTCCTGAGTTTGTTGAGGCTGTTATAGGCTTCTTCCTGTGTGGCATACATTCCGTATACCACCCTGGTGTTTGTTTTTGTTGTATATACCTCTGCGTCGTTCAAGCTGGCTTTGTGAAGCTTATCGACGTATGCACTTGCATTTTTCTTGGTCACCTTGCTTGCCAATACAATAGTGAAGCCACTTTTTCCTTCTGCCTTGCCAACGGCATTTTGTTCTTTCAACCCAGCTGGGCGGATATTCTTTTGGCTTGCCTTGACAGCCGCTTCCGTTTGCTTTTCTCCCATAGTTATATCCTTGGGCATAACGTAATCCAACAGCCCCGTGTTCACTTTGCTTTGTATAAGTTGGGCGTTGTTGTTGGCCAAGGGAGCAGGAATCAATAGGAATATGATAAACGCAACGCAGGCCACAGCGATATTGCGCCATAGGGTAGTGAAGGCACTGTTTGTTTCCTCCTGCACCTCCTCCGCTGGCATACTGACCACAGTGTCAAGTTTGGCAACCTGTGCTTCTATGGGGTGTAGCTGCACAATCTTTGCCGTCTCACTGGCCTCTATTTGCGTCAAAGTTTTGAACTCATAATAGCTGAGACCATAGAGCGATGGCGTGAGTATACCTGCACTGCATGGCTCAAACTCATAGTCTCCGTTCTTGTTGAGCCTTAGGGTCCCGATACTGTTCATCTCATATTGCTCGTCGTGGGCAAGATGTTGTTTCAGTTCACGCACCTCGTCTTCGATGCGTGCAATGGCATCCGGATAACTGATGTCATACACTTCGACATACGATTGGGCCAGAAGCGAATCGTTCAACGTGAGTTTGGGGTTGAATCCGACAGTACGCATAGGCGGGAGAAACGCGCAGTCTCTCTCGTCTTTTCTTGCTTCAACATAATGTGCCATGAATCCTCCAAAATGGGGAATGATGACGCAGTCGTTGTCAAGCAGCAGTAGCTCTATGTGTCTGTCAAGTTCCATCATTGATTGCAAAGATAATGCAAACGAGTGCAATGAAAGTTACTTTCAAATTGCCGAGTGCATTGTTTATCTTGTGCAAAGATAGTAAATTAATATTAATTGAACAAGGCTTGGTAACGAAAAAAATAAAAAAGAAAAATAAATATTTCCGGTTGTTTGTTTCCTGAAAATATGATGTATATTCAGCCCTTGATATTATAAAAGATGTGTGGCTCTTGCATTAGGATTGATGCGGCTGGGAGGAAGGTATTCGATTAGTTTTGTCATGATAGAAAGGTGTGGTATGATGTTCTTTTTTTCTGCTGTGCGTATCATGCTGACAGACAGATTATATGGGATGTTTACTGAATGGCGCGTTTTCAAAAAAATCCCCGAATATTTCAGATTAAACGGGCAAATTCCTTTTTATCTCATAAAATATCGTATCTTTGCATGGTCATTTTGACAAGAATATAACAATGAATTATAAGATTTTTTTGTCGTTGATATGCGGACTGTTACTGTCCTCGTGTAAGGACAGCCGCCCCAAGCCATTTGTTTCGCAGGAAGACGTCAAAGCTAAGAAGATGTTGCAGGGAATATGGATTAATGAGGAAAACCAGAGTGTGGCTTTCCGTGTGGAGGGTGACTCCATTTTCTATCCCGACAGCACTATCCAACCGGTTTCTTTTCGGATGATCGAAGACACGTTTGTGTTGCATGGCGCCGGCGACGTCAAATATCCTATATTGAAGCAGAGCCCCCATTTGTTCGTTTTCCGCAACCAGAATGGTGATGAGGTAAAATTAACGTTGAGCAACGACGTTGAAGATGAGGCACTTTTTTCAAACAAACACCCTAAACCGCTTAACCAAAACCGGGTGATTAAGCGCGACACCATAGTTTCGTACGGAGATGCACGCTATCATTGTTATGTGCAGGTGAATCCAACGACCTACAAGGTTGCTAAGAGCACCTATAATGACGAGGGAGTGGAGGTTTATAATATTTATTACGACAACATTGTAAACCTACATATTTTCAACGGCAGCCGGAAGCTGTTCTCAAGCGATTTTCATAAGAGTGATTTCGAGTCAATAGTTCCTCCGAAATTCTTGGAGCAGGCCGTTTTCAGTGATTTGATATTTAGAGCTATAGATGCTCAAGGCGTGCATTATGTGGCTTCGCTTGTCATTCCTGATTCTATGAGCAGTTTCGAAGTAAGAGTCACCGTGTCTTTCGATGGAAAACGGCATATCGCTGTGCTTTAAAAGAAAATAGCTTATGAGAATCTCCTGTTGTGTGGAAGGTCTCATAAGCTATAGAGTCCGCTTAATATTCCGACTGTTTACTCCAATATCTTGGTCATGGTCATGGCCGAAATCAATCCGTCCGGATTGATGGTTGCCTTGATACGGTAGCGAGCCTCCGTTTCCTTGCTCACATCCGTGCGTTCAATCTTTTGGATGGCGGCGACATCAACGGTATATTCGTATTGTTCATCGCCAATTTCTTTTTTGCTTATTTGGTAGTCGTTGTCGAGATGCCAGTTCATGTTAGTAATATCTTCCTTATATATCTTGTTCATGAACGTCACCACGTCGGCCCTGCTTGCGTCCCTCTTGCCAAGAAAATTAGCCATAATAGGGGTTACCGATGATTCCAGCTTCTCTTCGTCCCGGACATTCACGCTTAGGAAAAAGCGACGCATCGATGCCGTCACCAATTCCTTGTCTTCTCTTTGCACCGTTTTGGCTTTGATTTCCTTCAGTGCTGCGTTGGCCTCGTCTACGTGCTCGCCGTTGGCGTGACGTGCGAGGTACAGCTGCATGGCTTCTATCGAATTTTCGTTGGATGCTTCGGCCCAATCAATGGAGTCAATCTTGTGTCTGGCCTCAACAGCGTGCTCCGAGTCGGGGTTTTTGACCAGATAATATTCCAGTGCGGTCCTGGAATCGCTCATAAGGGCGTTGATCCAATCGGCGTCCTGTTTTTTTAGGTCGTTGAGTTGTGCCATGATGGAGGCACGATGATCCTCAGGTGCGTCCAAGTTATTGTTGAGATAGGTCTGCAACACTTGCACGTCATCACTCTTCAAGGCGAACGCATAGGCCTCATTCTCTTTCTTTATTTTGGCACTGTTAGAACAGTAAAAAACGATACCGCTTATCAGCAAGGCGATGCAAAGAGCTACGATATAAATAATCGTTTTTCTCTTTTTAGGCTTTAGATCCTTTTGGCGGTCGTTTGTTTCAGTCGGTTTGGAGATCGGAGGAATGGGGGGTATGGTTGTTGTCGAAGTCGTTTGTTGCGAGGTCGGGTGGTGTTCCTGTTTTTGTTTGGTTTCATCCGGTGCTTCGACTTGCTTCGAAACATACGTAGCATGATGACATTTGGGGCAGTAGTCCAGATTGCTGAAATATACTTCACCGCATTGTGTGCATCGTGTAATCTTCCCCGTGATTTCCACTCCGCAGTGAGGGCATACGGGAGCCTTGTCGCTGATTTGCTGTCCACATTCGGGACATTTGATGATAGCCATAACGTCTTGATTCTGTGTATAGTTGTTGCTCTATAAATCTATTTGTGTCGGAACCTTATTTCGCGTAGCTTGTGGTCTCCCATGAATCGGCTCTTATCCACGTAGCCGTTAATTCCGTTGAGATGCCCCTTGCCGGTGTATTGCCAGAGAATGAAGTCGAGGTCGTCTTTCAGAACGGGAACGCGTTCTGTGTATTGCGCAATCATCACTTTGTAACTGCCGAGCGACCCCAGTAGATACCTGTCGTAGAAGTTGGCTCCCGTGTATATGAGGGGTTTTTGCTTGTAGGCTTTGTCCACAAGGTCCAGGAACTTAAAGAGAGAGTCGCGGAACGCGTCTATCGACAGTCCGTTGGTTGTCTCTACGTCTATCATGGGCAGGAGATCCTGATCTTCGGGTCTGCATTGTGCCATAAAGTTTTCCAACTGAGTTTGTTGGGGCGTCTTGGGTCTGTAGAAATGATATGACCCTACTTTCAGCCCATACTGATGGGCCAAATCTATGTTTTGTTTATATCTGGCATCTATATGGTCTCCTCCTTCGGTCGCTTTCAGGTAAACGTAGGCCATTTTGCTCTTGCCTACGGTTTCCCAGAACACCGTGCCTTGATAATGACTCAGGTCTATACCGTGAATATGGCTGCAAGTGTCCTCACATTCCACGTATGGGCGCTGTGCTAAAGCATTGGTAAACAGGAGTGTGCCAATAATGAGTGTGAAAATGCGCTTCATATTGCAAAGTTAAGGAAAAGAATCAAGAAACAAGCAACGACAATCGAAGTTTTAAATTTATTTCAAGGATTATTGTTAGCGGCAGCGGTGTAATGACATG
>CALKIW010000121.1 GCA_937995875.1 uncultured Bacteroidales bacterium
AAGGCGAGAATGGAATTTGTATCCGTTCTCGCCTTTGCGATTGTGGAGCTGGCGGTAAGTGAACTTGCCTATATCAGTCCTTGACAATCAGAATTTTAGCCGAACCTCAATTTTACCTGTAGCCAATCTGTAGCCATTTCAGATATTCTTGAGAGAACGCACAGAAGTTGCAATAACTTCTTATTTTCGAGTTCAAAGTTACGAAAATATGAAATATCTTCCAAATCTTTGAGCGAAAATGTTTTAGAAAGATCTTGGCTACAATTTTCAGTGCACGGTGCAAGCCTATATATAGATAGGTCTTGCACCGTGCACTGATGGGGTCTCTCAATGCATTCAACTCTGCTGGTTTTTAACATGCAAAATGGTATCATTCTACCAGACAATGGTATTTTGATATTCCCCAATATCTCTTTTCATTATGAACTTTGCAGCCATAATAATTACAAATCAGTATATAATGGCTAATAATGACAACGACTTAGAACAAAAGGGACACCTGTACATCAGCACTCCAACGCTTGAGACTTTAGTCCTTTCATGCATCAATGTGAAGGAAGCCGCACATACAAGTGGCATCGAATATTCTAATTTTCTGAAAGCATGCAAGCTGGAAAAGGATATTAGGCTCAGTACGTATCGAAGGTGTGCGGCAGGCTTGGGTATGGACGTACTCATCATTCACTTGCCTCACAATATTGTAAGAAAGCTGGTCAAGCCTACACCTCATGTAAGGAATCGGTATGAAACTATTGAGCAGGATGAGATAATAGAGATCTTCGGGGAGTCCATGCTGGGTGGTGGTATGCGGATAGACGAACTTCTGATCGAGTTTATAAACCATTTGACAAAGCACGAGAAAGACCATCTGATGAGACCGTTTCTGATGGCTATTGTAGAACTTTGCCAAAAACTGCTTAAAGAAGATGGAAAACAATGAAACGCGTTCCCTGCTGAACGAAATTCAAGGCCTTCGTGAGGAATTCAGGCAGATAGCATGCTTTATAAGGGAGTTAAAGCGTGATTATTCCGTCTTGGAAGAAAAGATAGAACTGAGCACGTCGGATGTCCTTCACCTACTTGGGATATCGAAGGCTTCACTTGCCAGATGGAGGGAATCCAATTCCATTCCCTACCGATATGTGTCAAGCAATCATGTGGTCTATCCGTTTAAGGGTCTGTACCTTGCCATCAAGAGCGGCAGGGCTACATTCAAAGGATTTCGACGCTTGGAAGCCCTTCAACGCCTTAACGCCTACAAGGATGGAATTCTCAAGGGTTACATGGGAGATTCACGGACTTTATTCGAGGAGCTATGAACATCAAGGAGGAAATACTGAATCGAACCAATAGGGGACTGGAGATTTTCTGCTTCTATATGCCCATAGACTTTGTTCCCAAGCGCAATTTCCGAAGCCCTTTGTACGCTGACAGGCGTGCCTCGTGCAATATCTACCTCGACAACAAGTCGGGATGCTACCGGATGAAGGACTTCGGAAATGATGCTTACTCCGGTGATTGCTTCTGGTTTGCTGCGGTGATGCTCGGTCTGGACGTGAGAAAAGACTTCATGGTCGTGCTGGAAACGATAATCAGAGATTTACAGCTCAACATACACATTGAACGAAAAGAGCATTATGTGCAGCAAGCACCCTTGATGAATCCATCCGGGCAAATCGTATTACCTCCATCCAATCATGCTGCTTCCACAGCAAACGAAAAATGGTTCAAATATATTGAGCAGCCCTTTGGAGAATCGGAACTGAATTATTGGTGGCAATACGGCATTGATGCCAAGACCTTGCAACGCTTCCATGTGAAATCAATAGCACAGTATGAATCCATTTCCAACCAAGGTAAGTCCTTCTCACTCGTTTCAACGAAAGAAGAGCCCATATTCGTCTATTGCTTAGGAAAGTTCGTAAAAGTCTATCGACCCAAGAGCAAGTTACGTTTCCTCTACGGAGGTGAAAAGGTGGAAGACTATGTTTTTGGCTTTGAGCAGCTGCCCGGAAAGGGCGACATGATATTCATCACGGGTGGAGAGAAGGACGTTCTTTCACTCTCCGCTCACGGGTTCAATGCCATCTGCTTCAACAGCGAGACGGCACAGATCCCGGGAAATATCATAGAGGGACTGCAACTCCGATTTCAGCACATAATCATATTGTATGATACAGATGAAACCGGCATAAGGGAAGCAATACGGCAAACAGAAAGACTAGCACAATACAAGGTATTATGCCTGACTTTACCCTTACAAGGTACAAAAACAGAAAAGGATGTTTCTGATTACTTCGCCTTGGGCAATGATACAGAAGATTTGAAGGTATTACTTTCTGACATATTTACCAAAATGTATGCACAAACGGTGATGATGTTGCAATCATGTGAAATAGACTATGACAATCCCCCCGATGCTTCCAAATCAGTAGTAGCAGTGAATGGCGTGCCACTTGGCACGCAGGATAATCTTTTCTGCATCACGGGTGGAGAAGGTACGGGGAAAAGCAATTACATTTCTGCAATCCTTGCGGGTACGCTTGGTGCAGAACGATTGCGAGCTGAGCAAACATTGGGTGTAGAGGTTACAGCCAATCCTAAAGGCTTAGCCGTACTTCACTATGACACGGAGCAATCAGAGGCACAACTACACAAGAACTTAGGTAAAACCCTTCGGAGAGCCGGAATCAAGTCTGTGCCAGAGTTTTATCATTCGCTTTACCTAGCATCACTCTCTCGCAAGGAAAGGCTGAAAATCATTCGTGAGAGTATGGACTTGTTCCATCACAAGCATGGAGGTATCCACCTCGTGGTGATTGATGGAATAGCCGATTTAATCCGTTCCGCCAATGACGAGACGGAAAGTATTGCCATTGTTGACGAACTCTACCGCTTGGCAGGCATCTACAATACCTGCATTATCTGTGTGCTGCACTTCGTACCGAATGGTATCAAACTCCGTGGACATATCGGCTCCGAGTTGCAACGTAAGGCGGCAGGAATACTCTCCATAGAGAAAGACGACAATCCAGAATATTCTGTGGTGAAGGCACTGAAAGTCCGTGACGGAAGCCCGCTGGACGTACCGATGATGCTTTTCGGTTGGGACAAGGCAGAGGACATGCACGTCTATCGTGGTGAGAAGTCAAAGGAGGACAAGGAAAAGCGCAAGACCGATGAACTTATTGGCGTTGTCAGGGAGGCTTTCCGAAATTCTTTCAAACTCTCATACCAAGAGCTTTGCGAGGTTCTGATGCGAGAGATGGAAATCAAGGAAAGAACAGCGAAGAAGTACATCGCCTACATGAAAGAACAGCGTATCTTGGCACAGGATACCAATGGTAACTATCAAAAAGGAGAACTATGCCGTACTTAGACTACAATACAGAAGATACATGGCAAAAACGCCTGTTCAACAAGTTGATGAGTGTCGAGGACAAACTTGACCAGCTGCTTGTCCTGCAAGAGCAATCCGTCGATACAACCGTCCATCCACCCTTGAAACCGGAATACCTGGACATCATAGATGTTTCTAAAATCTTGAAGGTAGAGCAAAAGACTATCTACAACTGGGTTTGGGCAGGGAAAATCCCCTTTCTCAAGGCCAATGGACGATTGCTGTTCTTGCGGGAAGAGATAGATAAAATGCTGCAGAAGCGAAACAGTTGGTAATTAATGACAATAAGAAAATTAAGGTTTCTTCCAGCATTCAAAAGTTTATTATGAATATCGAAGTTTACTGTATTTTGAATTACCATTTCCAACTAATAAAAAGAATAATAGATGTGGTGTTTCACATTTTTTATTATCTTTGTACAAAAAATAGAATATGAAGAAAGCTATAGATGTATCAAGGCAGATAGAATTGCTTCGACAACGTGGCATGACCATCAGCGACGAGGATAAAGCAAAGGAAGTCCTACTTGATGTTGGGTATTATCGCTTGGGATTTTATTGGTTCCCTTTCGAGGTGTCATACCCCCGCAAAGATTGTAGAACGCATGAGTTCTGTAAAGGGACAAATTTCGACTATATCGTAAAATTGTATTATTTTGATTTTAATCTTAGGAATATTCTCACGAAGTATCTAAATCGTATTGAAATCAATTTCAGAACTTTTCTCACCTATCATGTGTCGAACAAGCATCAAGATTCACCAACATGGTTTGTAAATCCAGCTGTAGTTTCCATGTCATATGTGCAAAGTTTTGACAGGGAAGTTTACACTAGCAAATTCAAACTAACCCCTGCCATCAAGCATCATCATAAGACTCATATAAATGACAAATATGCTCCAGCATGGAAGACCATAGAGTTTATGACACTAGGAGAAGTCATTTATCTCTTCAATGCTATCAAGGATCAAAAAACTCAGAGAGCCATCAGCGAGCATTTCGGCATACGGCAACTGACTGTATTCAAAAGTTATCTTGCTGTCATCAGAACCATACGAAATCATTGCGCCCATGGTAATATTCTATACGATATAGCATTGCCGACATCCATAAGGAAAGGTCCTGCTGGGAAAATGTCGGAATTAGATTATCAAAGATTGCATGGTGCTATCAAAGTAATTTATTATATGACAGGTATTGTATCAAAGAACAGACAGAATGATTTGAGAACAGAATTAATAGCTTTGTTTGAGAAATATCGTGAAGTACCCGAAGTTCAAAATACGATAAAAAATGCGACTGGAATAGAAAATATTGGCACAATTCTTGCCTAATTTAAAAAGAATCACTATCTTTGCATCGGACTTAGTGCCGATAAAGACTTTTGTCGCTTTATTAGCACTCTAAAAAGGAGAAAATGGGGCTGTGCACTTTGTCGGCACAGTCCTTTTTTTATATTATCAGAATCTCCATTTAGGTTTAAAATGCTGTACGTTGCTACCTTCTTCTTTATCCTGAACAAAATGATTCTCATTCGCCATCTCCGCTGAGTATTTGTGGTCAGGCAATTTCTCTCCTTGCTTCATTTCCTCCGTTTCCTCTTTTTCCTCCTCCGGTGGTGCAAGCGTAAGCGCAATTTTTCGGTCAAGTTCTGCTGCCTCCCCTTTGAGCATACGAAGCTCGTCCTCTTTCTTCCAAGAGCCGTTGGCTATATTTGTGTAAACGTCTTTGTTGGCCACAACCTTTGCCATTTCCTTCTCATGCGACTCTATCACCTTCGGGATACGCTCCAAGGCATTAACGAAGTTCTCACAGGCAAGTTTCGGGTCTGTCGCCAACTTACCGTTATTATAGGTATAGTAGATGCTCTCCTGTCCCTTGACAAAGAAGCGGTTCACCGAACAATCAAACAAGTCCTTTGAGCTGCTCTCCGTCTTGACCATGACGGAAAAGCCGTAAATCTCACCGATTTTGTTGTACTCGCCCTTGGTGCGTGCCTTCTCGTCAATCTCATGCAAGCGGGCGGCAATTACCTTGATGTCCGTGGAGTCCTCCACACCCTTTATCGTCAGTTTATTGACGGGCAGTCCCTCGTTGTCACGTTCCACACGCTGTTCAAAGAGAGTCAAGTCCGCCTTTGCCTCCTTGATCTTATCAGAATGGAAGGACACGGAACTGTCAATCTCCGTCAATTTCCCTGTCGCTGCATCACGCTCACGGAGGAAATTCTTGCGCTCGGATTCCAAGGTGGCAATCTTCTTGTCCAACCTTGCCTTCTCCAAGAGGTCGGTGTTGCCCGAAAGCACTGCCACGTACTCGGAGAAGTTCATTCCGCTGTCCTCATCCATCGAGCCCTCGTCAATGGTACGACTGCCCAGCGTGTTCGTCTTGAGCTGGTTGATAAAAAGCTGCTTGTTATGCAATAGGTTGAACTTGTAGCTGTCCAGCGACCGCTCTACGGCATAGATAATCACATCGACCTTGTTATCGGCAAACTCCTTGGCGATAAGGTTTCCCTTGCGCACGGCTCGCCCGTTGCGCTGCTCCAAGTCCGATGGTCGCCAGGGCGTGTCCAAATGATGGATAGCCACGGCACGCTGCTGTGCGTTCACGCCCGTGCCCAACATGGACGTGGAACCAAAGATGATGCGGATGTCGCCTCGGTTCATGGCATCCACCATCGCCTTCTTTGCCTTTTCGTTCTTACACTCCTGAATGAAGCGTACCTCGTAGGACGGGATATGGTAGTCTTCCACCAACTTACGCTTTATCTCGCTGTACACGTTCCATTCTCCGGGCTTGTAAGTACCCAAGTCAGAGAATACGAACTGCGTTCCTTTCTGTGCATCATACTTCCGATAATAGTCATTGAGCAACTTCGCACAATGGCTCGCCTTGTTGTCGATATGATCCGAGTAACGTTCCAAATCTATCATGCGTAAATCTAAGCTCATCTTCCGGGCGTAGTCTGTGGCGATGAGCATCTTCGCCTTTTCCTCGCTCTCGCTGAGCGGCGCACGTCCCAAAAGTGTGGCGTTACCCGTCTTGGCGAACTCCATCAGCTTGCCGATAAATTCCTCCTGTTCGGGTGTGGGCGGTATGTTGTGCAGTATCTCGTTCTTCTCGGGACGGTCGATACCGATGTCCTTTGCCGTGCGGAAATCGCATATCTCCGCATAGAACGCCGCAAGCTCCGGCACCTTGATGAAAGTACGGAACCGCTCCTTCTGGATAATCTCATTGGTGATGGAGAACTCATAGTCGGTGGATTTCTTGGCAAAGACCGCCGCCCAAGCATCAAAGCTGTTGATGCCCTGCCGCTCCAACGCTTGTGGGCGCAGGTATTTGAAAAGCAGATAAAGTTCGGTCAAACTGTTGGAAATGGTCGTTCCCGAAAGGAAGGTCGCCCCTAAGTCCTTGCCCGACCGCTCCTGTATGGTGCGTATGGCAAAGAGCATGTTCAGGGCACGCTGTGAGCCGTCGGGATTGCCCAAGCCCGACACCCTGTCGTGGCGGGTGTTGAACATCAGGTTCTTGAATTGGTGGCTTTCATCGACAAAGAGGTGGTCAATGCCCATCATCTTGAAGTCCACGGCATCGTCCTTTCTCTCGGCAATGCTGTCCTGTATGTTCTGCAACTTCGCTTCAAGCGTCTGCTTGCGCTTCTCCAATCCTTTGAGCATACCACGGGAGATGTCCGCTCCCTGCATACGCAGGACTTCGAGGTTTTCCTCCACGGAGTCCATCTCCTTCTGCAGGATAGCCTCCTGTATTTCCAATGCCTGCGGTATCATGCCGAACTGCTCGTGCGTGAGGATGATGCAGTCCCAGTCATTGTTCTTGATGTCGTTGAAGATGCGCTGCCGGTTCTGCCTGCTGAAGTCGTTCTTGCCCGGATAGAGAATCCTCGCATTGGGATAAGCCTTGCGGAACGTGTCGGCAATGTCGAATACGTTTGCCTTCAGTCCGATAATCATCGGCTTGTTCGCCAACCCCAAGCGTTTCATCTCATAGGCTGCCGTACACATGATGAGCGTCTTGCCCGCTCCCACCTCATGGTCGCAGATACCCCCGCCGTTGGTTTTGAGCATCCATACGGCATCCTTTTGGCTTTTATATAGGTCGGCAATGCCTAACCGTTTGAGGTCAAGGTCGGGAAAAGTCTGGTGCGTGCCGTCGAAGTTGGGTCGCACAAAACAGTTGAAAAGCCGGTTGTAACGGTCGGAGAGCTGCTGCTTGAACGTGTCGGGTGTCCGTCCGAGCCAGTCGACAAAGCCCTGCCGTATCTCCTCAATCTTGGCATTCGCCATCTGTATGGCGTGCCCGTCGCGCACCTTGATGGTCTTGATCTCTCCCGTAACCTTATCCGTCACCTCCTTGTTCTTGTTGATGTCGGGTATGGTGTTGTGCAGGGCGTGCTTCAGGAGGTTGATGCCGTCATAGCGGCGGAACTCGCCCTGTACGGCATACTTGTGCCAGATATTGGCATTCGTATGGTCACAGACTATGGAATACTCGTCCATGTTGGAATGGTAGGACACGGAAATGTCCGTCTCAAAGAACTCCGAGGCGAACCTGCCGTAGACTTTGGCGGGTATCCATCGCTCACCGAGGTTGAAGTCAAGGTCTGCAAAAGGAATCGGTGTCGGCGTGGCGGCACGCAGGGCTGCAAGGCTCTGCTTCGCTTCCCCATGCTCCGGATGGTCCAAGAGCCAAGACTCAATGCGCTCCGCCTTCTCTATCACGTTGCCCGAAATGAACTTGTCGGCTACCTCGTAGCCGTCCTCCTCCGGATTGTAGAAGATACGTCCCTCCAAGGCGGACAGCATATCACTTTCCTCCATGTCGGGAAGCAGGGAACTCATATAGTCAAGTTCTACCGTGCCGTACTTGTTGAGCGATGCGCCCAATGCCTCCATCGGGTCTGCGGCAACGGACAGTTCGGTGGTGGCAAATGCCGTGGGATGGTCGAAGATGTCCGCCTTGATGTACTTGCCGTTCTCGGAGCGTTCCAGGAACAGCATTTCCATACCCGTGGCATCCATTTTTATCACATCGGTGTTCGCCTTTTGGTTGAAATAGCCCCAGCGTAGGACATAGCCGTCATAAAGGCGGTTGAGCTTCTCACGTTCCTCCCTGTCCTCAGTTTGGTTGTTTGCCTCATAGTCATATAGACGATGGTAGCACTCCCTTATTTCTATATAGGCTTTCAGCCGTGAGATTTGCGCATAGGGCAAGTCCATCGGATTGAAGGTGGGATGCCGCTTCAAGTCTGAGAGAAAACCGATCTGTCCCTTCTGCACGACGATGGAGCCGTCCCTCAAATGGGCATCGGGTGATGAGAGAAAGGGACGGGGTGAGGCATCGAACTCCTTTTTTACCTCCGCTATGGGTTGCGGTTTGCGCTCTTCGGCTTCATTCATGAAGTCAAAAAGAGACGGCTCACGGAAAGACGGAGAGGCGGTTCTCCTGTTGCTTCTGCCCCTGCCTCTGTGCCGTATTGCAACCGTGGGCTGTTTCGCCTTGCTTTCCTTGTTTCCCGCTGACGGCTGCTCCTTGGGAGCCTGCACCTGTGGTTTTCCGGTTTCCTTAATCTCATTGTTTATGCGGACAACCTCCTGCATCCACAAATTGTAATCCTCGGGGGCGAACAGGTACTGCTCGGTTGCCTGGGTATTATCCGCATTGTCCATTAACGGATGATGGTCCTCATCGAAATAGACCGTCTGCCCGTTCATCTCCCGCGGGGATTCCACATCCGTGCGGATTTCCTTCGTTTCCTGCTCATACTGACGATGAAGGGTCAATGTGGGCACTCCTTCGGGGGCGGGTTCATAGGGAGCTTGGTCGGTTGCCTGCAAGGATTGCCCATCCACCTCTTCCTTGACTGGCTCATCCGTGTTTTTTACTTGAACTTCCTCTTGGAGTCCTTCCGTAGAAAGTTTCTCCTCCATTGGCTGAGCCTGAACTGTCGGCTCGGTTTTTTCCTTGATTTCCTTGACAATCGGCTCCTTGGTATATCTCCCTTTTACGATTTCTTCCAATTCTGCTATCTCGTGCAGCTTCTTGGGTGTAA
Source organism: uncultured Bacteroidales bacterium (assembly GCA_937995875.1). Classification (GTDB taxonomy): domain Bacteria; phylum Bacteroidota; class Bacteroidia; order Bacteroidales; family Bacteroidaceae; genus Prevotella. The sequence continues at coordinate 9,475 of CALKIW010000121.1, forward strand.
AGTACAAATCGCGTTCGATGCCCAATCCGTGTATCTTCACTTCCTCCATCTCATCGAGCGACATATTGCCCAGCTCCCAGCCGTAGCCCATCGTGACGGCACCGAAGCCGATGCGGGTCTTCGGGTCGTACTCCAAAAGATAAGCCGTGTAAGCTCCCATCGGGAAGAAATAGCGTGCGTAGGCGACCTTGTCGCCTATCAGCCCCTTTTTCGTGCTGTACAGTTTGGGCAGTTGCTTCCTGATGCTGTCGGGCATCAGATTGTAAGCATTCTCGGTTTCCTTATCCTCCGTTGGCTTTTCTTCGGGTAAATCCACCGTTACACCGAGTCTGTGTAACTCCTTGGCAGCCTCGGCTTGTCGCTCTTCCTCCGTCATCGGTATGCCTGTCTCATAGAGCTTGCGGTCAAAGTGTTTTCCTACATCTTGCGAGAGTTGAATCCGAAGACTTTCCGCCATATCGTCAATGCCGCCATCGAAGTGATACTCCCACGCAGGTTTGCCGTAGGGGTCAGTACCCATCGTGCGCTCCGTAGCGATGGTGCGGTGGGCAATATCTTTCCATTCGCCCTCAAAGAGTGAGTTATGGTTAAAGGCAATGGAGAAGCCATCGCCCTTGGGAACGGAGGCGGTTTCTACAAACTGCTGCTCGGTGCCTTCTCCGATTTCCTTTCCCGACTGCTTCTGCAGGACAATGAGGTCGCTGCCCACTTCCGTCCCTGCGTTTTCGGAGAACATACCCGATGGCAGACGGAGAGCGGAGATAAGACGGCTGTTCTGCATCAGGTAACGGCGGATGGCCACGTTCTTGGGACTGTCCAATACGCCCTGCGAGGTGATGAATGCGAGGAGTCCGCCCTCCTTGAGCGTGTCCAGCCCTTTCACGAAGAAATAGTTATGAATGGCTCGTGTGGACTCCCGTCTGAGAATGTCCTTGCCCTTGCTGTACTCACGGTCATAGACCATGAAATCGCCAAAGGGAATATTGCTCGTGATAAGGTCGTATTTGTCCTTATCCTCCAACTCTCCGATGGCTTCAAAGGGATCTTGGCGGACAAAGATGCTGCCTTGCCCGTAAGGATGCAGGGCTTGTGAGATACGGGCGGTAAGCAGGTCTTTCTCCATTGCATCGACCGTGCTTGCCTTCTTTGCAAATGTCTCGGCAAAGGCCCCCATGCCTGCCGACGGGTCTAAGCAGCGACGTATGGGTACATCTACAGAAGTGAGTGCATCGGAAATGGCGGCGACGATGCGGGTATCGGTATAGAAGGACGTGAGCACGCTTGCCTTGATGCTCTCCCAGTACCGCTTGGCGGTATTGGCATCGACGGCTTCGCGGTATATCATCTGTTTGAGCCTTTGGGTCGGCTCGAAGAGCTGTTGCTCCGACCGGCTCCAATAGCGGAGGTCGTCGGGGCTGTCACATCGGTTCAGTACGCATTTCAAGCCACCGAAGCCCTGATAGCCGCGCAGTGTGGCTTTTTCTTCCTCGGTGGCTTCGCGGCGTTCCTTTTCCAGACGTAGCACCACACGGATGGCTTCCGTGTTGGCTGCCAAGACTGCTTTCTTATTGTATGCCATATTTATAATACTATTTTTTAGTAGGAAATGATGGTAGATGTACCCCACTCGTGGGGTATCGTAAGGGGGCACTCGTGGGGTACGAGCATACCCCACGAGTGGGGTTCTTTCATGATGAGCTAAAGACTATCTCCCTCTTTGTTTTCCTTTCCTGCTTTCAAATTCAAAGGAAGTGGTGTAGTCTTCATTCAGGACAAGATGGGCGTTGAACTTCTTTCCAGCCTTGCTCGTCAGACCTTTGAGGACGGGCGTTCGTCCCGTAGTCAGCAAGTCCCGGATGTTGTCCTCTGTGAGAAGCGTACCGCAGACCTCACGGAAGACATGGAAATCGCAGCCCTCGTGTCTGCACTTGGCGATCTTGGCATAGATGCCCACGCTCTCACTGCCACACTTGGGACAACGGTAGATTGGGTAGGACTTCTGTTCGGAGGCAAGGGAGAGCAGTTCCTCGCAGATGGTGCCGACGTAGGAGTTGATGCCTTGCGCGAACTTTTCGGGCGGCATCTGTCCTGCTTCGATGGCGGCAAGTGTCAGTTCCCAGCTGCCCGTCATCTCTGCATTGGCGATTCGCTTGTCCTTGACAATCTCATAGACTGCCAAGCCTTTCTCTGTAGGGATGATGGATTTCCTGTCCCTGCGGATATAGTCACGGAGGATAAGCGTTTCGATGATATTGGCTCTTGTGGCGGGCGTGCCGATACCGCATTCTGCCATAGCCTTTTTACTCTCTGCATCTTCTACCTCTTTCCCTGCGTTCTCCATAGCCGAGAGTAAGGTAGCCTCCGTATAGAGGGACTTCGGTTTGGTCTTATGCTCAGTTATCTCGGCTGAAACAAGTGGCAAAACCTCTCCCTCCGTCAAGTTGGGCAATGAAGGTAAAACCTGTTCATCGTCGTTTTTCTTTTCCTTTTTCTCTGCATCAGCAACCTGTTCTTTCTGCACGGCTTTCCAACCCAAGGAGATTTGTCGACACGCTTTCCAAGTAAAGGTGTTGGTGCCGTCCGTGAACCGCACCTGCATATGCTCTTCCTCGGAGTCGGGAGAAAAGGCTTCGACAAAGCGGGTTACTACCATCTGATAGACGGGCACCTCGTCTGCCGATAAGCCCGACGGTGTTTCGCCCGTGGGGATGATGGCGTGGTGGTCGGTTATTTTATCGTTGTCCACCGAATGGCGGTTAAGCGGATTGGATAGCGTTTTACCTATCTTGCGGAGCAGGGCGGGTACTTCCTCAAAAACATCCTCGCTGATGTATCGGCTGCCTGTGCGGGGATAGGTCGTGATTTTCTTCTCATAGAGGCTCTGGGCTATCGAGAGGGTCTTGTCCGCTGAAAAGCCGTGGCGTCTGTTGGCTTCCTTCTGCAGGGCGGTAAGGTCGTACAAGAGTGGTGGTGCGGTATGCCCCACCTGTCTTGTGACCGACTCTGCTTTAAGCCGGCTCTGACTGCGAAGCGCAGCGAAGACTGTCTGTGCCGATGCTTCATCCTCATAGTCAGTGTTGCCAATGGCTTTCAGCAACACGCCCTCTTTCTCCATGAGAGCGGAGAGTTTCCAATAGGGTACGGAAGAAAAATCACGGTTCTCTATGTACCGACGGCAGACCATGGCAAGGGTTGGGGTCTGTACCCGTCCCAACGAATAGCCTCCCCTGCGGGCAATGGACAGGGCACGGCTGGCATTGATGCCCACAAGCCAGTCGGCTTCGCTCCTTGACTTAGCGGAGTAATAGAGATTGTCGTAGCTGCTTCCCTGCTTGAGGTTGGAAAGTCCCTCACGGATGGCTTTGTCCGTGAGGGAGCTTATCCAAAGGCGGTCAAAGGGCTTTCGACAATTTAGATATTGGTAGATATAGCGAAAGATGAGTTCACCCTCCCGCCCTGCATCGGTGGCAACGATGATACGGTCTGCCTTGTCAAAGCAGGAACGTATCACCTTGAGTTGTTTGAGTGCCGCAGGATCTGATACAAATTCCTTCTCCTTACGCACTTGTCGGACGATAAGCCGGAAGGGATTGGGACGGATGGGCAGGTCTTCGGCTTTGTAGGCGGAAAAGCCGTAGGCTTCGGGCATGGCAAGGGTGATGAGGTGTCCCATTGCCCATGTGACAAGATAGCCATTTCCTTCCAAGTATCCTTCCTGCTTGCTGTTTGCCCCAACGATGCGGGCAATGTCTCTGGCTACCGAGGGTTTCTCGGCGATAATACAAGTTGTCATAGTCGGTAAAAGGATTAAGGGTTACATCCTGCGTCCACGGGATTTTTTCTGCTTGTTCTCGTCCTGCTTCTGCTTTTGGGCGGCAGTAGGCTGTGTCTGCCCTGTCTTCAACGGCTCTTTCACGTTCTTCGTGGCTTCGTTGGTCTTGCCGTGGTTATTGACCGTTACCTGTGTCTTGTGTTCCTCCGCCACGGCTTCCACCTTGCCGTTCTTCTGACTCTTGTCCGGGTTCCATTTATAAAAGCGCGGACGGTTCTGCTCCTTGTCCATGCGGACGTAGGCATTGAAGGATTGCCCCTGCTTGTCCACCATGCTCTTCAGATAGAGCGTGCGACCGCCGTCGAGTGCCTCGCGTTGTTTCTCAGAAAGTTCCAAGCCACAGAGCTTATGGGGTGCGCCCTGCTGCTGTGTCTGCTGCCGGCGTTCCTTGAAGCCACGGTTGTTGTCAAAGATGAACTCAATGCCCTTTCGCTCGGCATTGACCTGCAGGGTGGCATTGAAGGACTTGCCGCTCTTGGCAGTCATACCCTCCACCTTCACGGCTTTGCCCTCCACGAGATCTTTGTACTGCTGGTCGGAAAGTGTTACGCCCTTGATTTCCCTGGGGATGTTCACCCGGTCGGCTCGCAGGGCAATAAGTTCGTTGGTCTGCGGGTCGATGGAGACATAGGCGGCAAAAGGCTCTCCGTTCTTGGGTGTTACCTCTATGGTCTTGCCGAGGTTGCCTGTAGTGAGTAGTTGCTCCTTCTCTTCGGGCGAGAACTTGTAGCCCATATAGGGGAAGTCAAGCTGCGGCTCCTTGCGCAACGGATGGATAGCCAACCTGATGTTGCCCTCGCCGTCCGTGCGGAAGGCAAGGCGGGCATCGGTGTAGATGGTGGTGTCGCCCATCGGGATGGCAATCGTTATAAGATTGCTTTTCTGCCAGTTGAGCATATTTGTGAGTTCTCCGCTCTGCTCCAACTGCTCACGGGAAAGTCCGAGGCGGTCGAGTTGCTTCCAGTCCACTTTCTCCGGGTCGATGGCGGTGGTGTTCTTCTGCTGTGGCAGATAGTCCTCCAAGGGTACGCCAATCTCTGCCAGCTGCTGCTTGCTTTCGGGCTTCTCACGGCTTTGGAGCAGGGTGCGCAGGTTGTCCATGCCCTGTTCCACATTGCTTGCCACGACCTTGTACAGCCCGAAACGGGTAGGCTCATTGAACTGACGGAGGAAATTCTTCATGAAGTTCTCCAGGAGCCCCTCCTTGCTGTTGAACTTCAGAAATGCGGCTTGATTGGCTGCGGTGGCTTCGGTGGTCTTGAGGTTTCCCTTGTCGTCGATACCTGAAACTACGGAAAGTTTTCCTGTTTCTTTCTCGTTCTTTACCTCTGTGCGGTCTTCCAGGACTAGCACATAGTTGTCATTGCTGTTTGATTCCATTGCTTGATAATTTTAATAGTGAATACTGTTATTAAGAGGCTAATTTACGGGTATAAATATAATGTGGAAAGAACTCAAGATATTAAAGGTGAAATAAGGAAATTATGGGAAGAATAGTTATGGATAATGTTTCCTTATTTTTTCTAAAGATTTCATTTCACTAGTATCGGTTCTTTTATGAACTGAATTCTTCTAATGACAAGAAAACAGAATCCTAATGATGTCCACTATTATTCCAAAGTTTACTTTGGGGATATCCACCCAAACCAATTATCATTTCTTACAATAGCCGATAGCAAGGTTGACCATCTGTTTCTGTGAAGATATGATTGGGGGCACTTTCCAACTATAGGCAACATAGTCTTTATACTGAGATAGCTGTTAACGGGTACGTACGGTCATGCAGAACACCAATTATTATGGTACAGAGGGCTGTTAAAAGTTAAAAAAGAAATACGCAAACTATTAAAACTATTACATCTATCGTCTTTACCGAAAAAAACAATAAATGATTTTGAAATTAAATAAATTATATATAACTTTACAAACAGATAGCTGTAAAGTCAATTTGAAAAACAGAATACAGAGTAAACCGGAAACTATAATCTTAAAAAAATTACAACAATGAAAAAGAAAGTTTTATCATCAGTGTTTGCTATCATTGTAATAGCTTCGGCTGTATTTGTTTGCCACAAGACATTGAATGGCAAGACCACAGCCGCGGATCTTATGCTTAATGAGGACATTGAGGCTATGGCCTTTGGAGAAAGTCTGGGTGGGTATAGTAATACACACATCCCTTGCTATGATGTCGTATATTACAATGGAAGTAATCAGACCATTCCTAATGGAGAGGTACAGGGCATATGCTGGAGTAATCCATATTCGAATAAGGCATGTCATTCTCATAGTTGTATGCTTTGCAATTCCCTACCATAAGGATAGAGAAAAGAAGATGCAGAAAATGTCGAAGATATGAAAAAAAACAACTATACTTACGCCGTTATTCTATCGCTCGTCCTACCGCTATTGGCAACAGGATGTGGTAGCACGCGCTTGACAGACCCTGCTGCCACAGTTATCGATGCTGTTGACTATGACAGTCATGAAATAGACGACCGCAGCTTCATCGCACGTACAAAAACCATGGAGCTGAAAATGAAAGATGGTGCTCTTCTTGCAGGAATACACGATATATGCGCTGATGAGCAGCAGCTCTACGTGCTTGACCAGATGAAAACAATCACCTCGTTCAACATGCACACAGGCGTGCAGACCGCACGTATCGATAAGGTTGGACACGCTGCTGGAGAATATGTCAATCCAATGGCTATTACTTGCAGCAAAGATACGGTGTACGTACTGGACTTGTCGGATTTCAAGATTGTATGCTACAATACAAAGCTGCAATACCTACGGTCAATAAGACTTCCAGGTGCCGCACTTGATTTTGCCAAAGTGTCAGATGGCTTTCTCCTCTTTAACCCAAATCCTTCAGAGCCACAAGTGATACACATAGACAATAATGGCAAATCGCTTGGAAGCTATCTTCCCGCCTCAACCTCATTAGATTTGATATTGAGCGACAAAGCATTTAGCGAAGGGGAAAATGGAAATGTGTACTTTATAGCTCCAGCCACCAATGCCATCTATCTGTGGCAGAATGGTGCACTGAATGAGGCCTTCAAACTAAATTTCGATAGTCAGGAGGTCGAGGCGGAGAGGAGTTCGGAAATTATCAAAAAACAAAAGGCCAACGTCATGAATGCCTTTGTCAGTCATAACTACGTAATGACTCTCTTTCTAGCCAAGTTTGTTACCTTTTCCATTTATCGGCGTTCCACCGGGAAGACTGAGAGTGGACTCGTAAACATTTCAATCCCCTATCCTTTTTGGCCAAAAATATTACATGGAAATACGCTAATCGACATAGAAGAGACAAGCCCTTCAAAAACGCAAAAAACTGGTAATGTAGCGATTTTTTATGAGCTTCGTAAATAGTGGAGGGTGTTAAACTTACGCTACCTGACTCCAACTATGAGAGAACGATAAAGTCGGCTATTTAGGTATTACGATTAGTACATAAATAGCCTATTGAAGCTTGAAAGCATCTTGTGAAAAATGTCCATCATGGAGATTTGAGGCACTGTAGATAGAATACTGGCTTAAAATCAGACAGCAAGGAAGTGTTCCATTCATGGTACTCGCAGATAGAGACATTACAGGCCAATAGACGAGGTTGAGTACGCAGACAATACCAGTACTCATCTTTTACCACAGTAAATTTACTGTATGCTAACTGACTATTTTGTGCAAACTGTCATCAAGAGGATATGTATACAGTGTGAGTCGAGACAAAATCAGTCAGGAAGTGTCACTTGACCTTCCTGACTGCAACAAGGATGGCAGCAATTCGTATGCTGACATGAAATACCCCAACGTGACCTTTGCGAACAACAAGGTGATATACAATTATCCGTATGACTCTGGAATCCACACCATAGACCTTGCCACAGGGGAAAGACACGCATATAACGTGGACTCGGGATTTGCAAAGAACAGCCTCAAACTGTATAAGGGCGACAAAGCGATGGTGAATTGGCTTGGCTACGATTGGAGCAATCCACATTTCTACGAGGTGTCATACATGCCGCAAACTGGTCTGTATGCCAGGTTCATGCTTGGTGGAATTGACACAGACAAGTACAAAGACAGACAGACCATTGTCAACGCTAAAAGGTTATACGTGGCATTCCTCGACAGGGATTTCAATCTTGTTGGAGAGTTCGCACTGAAAGAGAACAGATACTCCAACTTCAATGGATGGTGTGTCCTTCCGAACGCAATTATCATCTATGATGAGAATCTTCTTGGACAAGTACAAGACAATCTCGCCTTTGACGTGATTGCGCAAATAAATTAGCCCACGACACCTAATTGTGTAAATTCCAAAACGAAGTGCAATAAAAAAGAGTGTCCCTCGCCGAGAGATGCAGACGTTCTCGAAGCGCAGCGAGAGGTTGTCTGCATCTCTTGGCGAGGAAAAAGAAACAACCAGCAATACAAATAAAAAAGGGAGACGGCAGTCTCCCCAAGATTAACTAACTTTGTATTGCAAATGTATCATCAATTAATCTCGGAGCAAAGGTCGCAAATTTTCGCCTTACTTCAAAGGAAAACAGCAAGAAAAGAAATTGCCGCCATCGTCGGCATCAGTCAGGCAACACTGTCACGTGAAATCAAACGCAACAGCACGCCCTCGGGAAAGTATATCTGGATGAAGGCGCACGATATGGCCATGCAGCGCAGAAGGCGAACGGTAAGTAACTCCAGACTCTCCGACGAATTAGTCTGGAGAATCAAGGAATACATTGTTAATGAGCAATGGTCTCCAAGGCAAATAGCTGGGTATCTGCGTGTCAAGGAAGGGATTAAGGTATCTCACCAGTCCATCTACAACATCATCCACAATGATACGACGGGCAAACTTGCCAGGCACACAAGGCATCAGATGAAATATAGACGTCGCCCCAAGGGCGGTTATTTTCCAATCAAGGACAGGGTGAGCATCCATGAAAGAAGCAAGGAGGCCAGCGGCAAGAGATTCGGAGATTTCGAGATGGACCTGATCGTTGACCCTGCCCAGAGGGCCATACTCACACTGGTGGAGAAATCTACCAACATGCTGCTCATGCAGAAACTGCCCTGCGGGAAGCAGTCAAAGCCTCTGGCAAAGGTGGTCAGTAAACTGCTCCTGCCATACAAGCACTGCCTAAAGACCATCACCACTGACAACGGATCGGAATTTGCGGCACACAAGGATATCACCAGGTTCTTGGGGGTTCCCGTGTACTTCGCAGATCCATATTGCTCATGGCAAAAGGGAGCCATTGAGAATACGAACAAGTTAATCAGGCAATATATCCCTAAAAAGGAATCCTTTGATCGCTATACGGACAAGAGAATTATGTCGATACAGAAGAAATTGAACGAAAGACCCAGGGAAAAACTAAACTTTTCCACACCAAAGTGCGAGTTCTTCAAACACGTGTTGTAATTTTGCACTTGCTTCTGGAATCCGCCCAATTGTTAATATTTCACAAGAGAAGAGAAATATGCAGCATTTTTTTTATGAATATTATTATTTTTTTTCTATATTTGCAACAAGATACTAAGGGAAGTGACTTGACCATAATAAACATAATAATCTGATAAAGAAAGTATGTTTTAGGTAGATCATTCAGTCCTTAAAGTAAAAGACCTAAATAGTTCAATATTAACCACTTAAAAATTGGCAGTATGGGCAATACGTATACTACCGAAATGATCTTTAGAAAATTTGGCAGACATTTGCTTGCCAGTGTATTGTTGCTGTCCGGATTTACTGCGTTCTCAACCCTTACAGTATTTACATTGATGCTGTTCTTCCTGCATTTAATAACAGGAGTAAATTTCTTCTTTCCTACCTTAGTCGGGAAGAATAGAATTCTATAGTTATTCTGGAGAGTTGATTCTTTTTTCGGACAAAGGTCAGTTATAAAAAGTAAGGTATTATGGGTAATCGCATTTATAACGTTTACATCAAATATCAAAATACGCAAGCCATATCATATAAGCTGTATAATGTAAAAAAGCCAAAAGAAAAGAAGTGAGTAGAAACAACTATCAACCATATTATTTGTTATTTAATCTTACATAATTATGAAAAAGAAAATTTTATTATCAGTATTTGTTTTTGCAGTAGTAGCTTTAGCTGTATTCGCCAGTTATAAAACTTTGAATGCCAATGCAGCAGTTGCAGACCTTATGCTAGACGAAAACATTGAAGCTCTTACGAGAGGAGAAGATGATCAAGCTCCAAACCGTGAAAACTGTTATGCAGAAGGAGGGCTTTGGAACATGGCCTCAGTTTGTGCAGATGGAAAAGTAGAAGTGGTTACCTGTACGAAATCAGGAGAAATAACGATTTTTGGGATTACCTTGAAAGGTTCCTATACAAAAGGAAAGCCCTATGCTATAGCATGGGCGAGATATACATGTATTACTTCTACAGGCAATTGTTGCAAAATGCAGGGAATATATTCTGGTGGAACAAAAGTGGCATAAATAATGCCTGATGCATGAAAATCGTTTTTAAATTTCACAGCTCTTGCAAGATATTTTTGATGATCTCAAGTCTTGAGGTCGTTATCGTGTCGAAGTGCTTAAAATAGGCCTGTTCATTATCAGGGGTGACCCTTGATAATGAACAGTTTACCTTTTATTACTTAAGTCCTATGAATGGCATGGAAATAGCAAATTCAATGTTGCTTTGACCCATTAGTATGTAAAAATTTTATTTATTAGGATATGAAGAATATGTATATTAACACTAAAAGGATAATATTTATTTCTATTATTCTTTCTATTCCTTTGTTGCTTTATTCATGTATAAGTAGCGAAGGTAATATTGGCTTTCCTATAACAGGTTATAATGCACCATCAAGAGAAAATGGTATAGGTTTTAAAGGTATTAAATATAAAATAATACCATTAGAGAAAAATGACAATTTTGCCATAGTTTCTCCCAAAAAGATAGAAATAGTAGATTCTGTTATTTTTATATTAGATGAAAATAAGGTTATTTCTTACGACCTTGATGGCAAATTTCTAACATCTATTGGACAGATTGGACATGGACATAGTGAATACATGAACCTATCTACTTTCTATATTGATAGCGAGGGCAATATCGTTCTGTTAGATTCATATAAAAATACGCTATTTAGCTTCAACAAAGATGGAGTCTTTATCAATGCAAAAAAGGTATCTCCCATAGATTTAAAGTATGCACAATCAATTCTTCCTATCAATAAAGACTCTATATTTGTTTACAATTTCTTGTATAACGATTTTAATCAGTTGTGCAGAACTGTAAATTTAAAAAATAAAACTGAATATGGTATAGCTTCCATTCCATTACGCACAAATAATACAATGGAATATGTTGGCAAAAGTCCTTGCTCCGTATATAAGGGAACGATTAGGTATTTGAAGCCATTTGACAATCACATATATAATTTGACTGAGAATACAACTCTTAACATCAAGACAACAGATAAAATATTTTCAAAAAAAGAAATAGAGGAAATAAAAAATTATAGTATAGCAACTTATGCAGATTGTCTAAATAATGGCATATTTACAGGTTTTACCGATATATTTGAAACTCAAAAATATATTATTTTGGCATGTCATAATATTACTTATTTACTTATAGATAAAAAGAAAATGGCATGCCAAAGAATAGAATATACCCCTAGTACAAATTATAGAAGTATTCCTATATATAATATAAAGGGCTCTTCCGGGAATCAATTAGTGGGATTGTTGTCAAAAGAGGAAGTTGAAGAACTTGAAAAAAATAATGGCAATAAAATTATTCAGACCTTAAAAAAATATTTAGAAAAGCGACCATTTGATCAAGTTGTAATTGTCTATGATATAGAAAATATTAACATATGAAGGAATTTTATGTATTGCTATTTATTATGATAACAGGTTATTAAATAACTTACGTGATACAACTTGCAATTGTCTTGCAACTATTAAATAAACGAATATACGTTTAACTAAGTTGTATAGCCCATTGCTAAAACATATTTACCCCAATCACCTATTAAAAAAACTTTTAATGGGCGATTGGGGATGGTTGAGTATATAAAAATTAATTTTCCGTATTGAATATTGGCAGGAAATTTCTTATCATGAACCTATGTGTCGGGATATTCAGTTAGTTCGCATCTTTCCTTGTCTCTGGTAGTGTACTAAATAATAAATATATACATTTTACAAAATAAAGAGCATGTCTGTGCCCTTGTGTCTTCCTTTTCACTCGTTACACGATACTCGTACAGATGACAAACGTCCTTGCCACTCCTGTTCATAGAGCGGTTCGATGTCCTCGTCTCACTTGATTATACTACTGTCTTCTTCCGTCCTTCTTCCGCGGCTGTCTTTCGGGCAGCGAGCGTTGCAGCGTTGGTCATATGGATGCCGAAGAAGATTTGCAGGATCTCGCTGCGACTATTCCAGGCGGTGGCATGACCGAGGTCATAATATCGTCTCTGATTGCTAAAGCTTCCTTCTATTGCCGTGGCATGTACGTTACCGAGAATACGTCTTGCTACCGTTCCTTGTCGACCCTGAGCCTATCTCCCTTCGGTGGGGAGGAGGTGATGATGTTGTTTGCCGTGCAGAAGATTAGGTTCTCATTGTTGGCATAGATATAGATACTGTTCGCACCATATTTCTTGACCCTGCCCCATGAGCAGCCGCCGTTACTAGATACACTGACTGAGACGCACGCCCTCGTTGAAGGCCCAGAAGGATAAGGCTCGATGAAGGAGATTCCGTCAATCTGTATACTATTGACCTTTGCGCCAAACTCCACACGCTTATTCTCCTTTCCACACCAATGGGACGGAGAGGAGATTGGGACGGTCGATGCTTACGATGCGATGTTTTACGGCCTTGCCGATGAAAAGAACCGTCTGCCGTTTTTATACACACTGGCTATGGCATCAGACGCATCCCCTACTCCCCCATGAGCAGTATCATCGGCGAATATTGACGACAGAGGCTGTTCCACTGACTGGGCAGTTTCCCTCAAAGTTTGAACACCCGCCGCATATTTCTGGTGGGCAACCTCTTAGACCTGCGCTGTCTAGTATAGACTAGCCGTGCAGCGGAGACCGCATCGAACTTGTTGCGGAGCTGTCGCTCTCTCAGTGTCGTACAGGTAATGATCATGGGATCACGAAGCCGGTCGCAGCATTCCCGTATCAGCTTGATATCCGTCGGGGACTGCAGTAGACTCTCATAGCAGGTCGTGTTCGTCATCAGGCGGTCAGGATGTGTCAGTGCGACCTTCTATTGGACATACAGTATACACCGCATCTCCCTTACGTCCGGCACCGAGGCTAGACGGTTACAGATGGCACTGATGAATTCCAGCTTCCTATCCTGCGGATACCGTCTCCGACCTGCTTTGACCGTAAAAATCTGACAAATTCTTTATCGGGAGCTGCTCGTGGATTACTCCGAGCACACCTTGCCCGAAACTGTCACGATATTTTTGAATTATTACTGTCTGCTAAAACTATCGTCTCTATATAAAAATAGGACTGAAACTTCTCCCGAGGTATCAGCCCTTTTTGCTACCTTCTACTTTTGTACCTCAAAAGACATGATTAAGAAACGAATTGTCTAATTTTGCACTTGCTTATGATCCGCTCCGAGATATCTTATTGTTAACATTTCAAAAGAAAAAAGAAAAATGCAACATTTTTCTATGAATCTATTTCATTTTTCTCTACTTTTGTATAAGTAAAATAGTGACATGGCGATAAAAATCCGACAAAGTATGTTTTACTTAGGGATTTCGGTCTTTAAACTTTAAACTTAAAATTTAGTATTAACCGTTTATTAAATAGGCAATATGGGCAATACTCATGCAACGACGATAATCTTTAGTAAAATTGGCAGGTATTTGCTTGCCATTGTACTCTTGACGTCTGGAATATCCAAGTGCTTTTATCTTCACAGTTTTAGTAACGAAGTATCACAGTATTCTGAACTATATGTATCTTCTGCACTTGTGTCTTTTAGTAGCCAGATAGCAATTGCAGTATGTTGTGTAGAAATCTTGTTGGGACTATTATTGCTTTTCGCAAGATTTACTTTGCTCTCAATTTTTACAGTATCAGTATTGATGCTGTTCTTCCTGTATCTCACAGGAGTGAACTATTTCTTTCCAACTGTGCTAGGTAGAATAGAATCCTGCGGTTGTTTCGGAGAGCTGATACACTTCTCCGCTAGAGGCTCTTTTATAAAGACATTGGTGTTATGTGTAATTTCATTTGCTACTTTTTGTTTAGTTGTCAAAGAAAAACAGACCTTAACTGTATAAAAGGCGAGTAATCCGAAAAGCGTAGTGAGTAGGAAAAAACAAAAAAAAATCAAAAAAATGAAAAAGAAATTTGTTTTTGCCGCACTAAGCCTTGTTACGGCAGGTATTGTCACATTCACAAGCTACAAGACACTCTACCAAGACGAGAACATCGTAGAATCTATTCTTGGAGAAAATGTTGAGGCTTTAACACGAGGCGAAAGTGGAAGAGGCTTCTATCAAAGATCATCAGGTAAATGTGGTCTTCCTTGTGAATACAAGACGTGGGTTAGCTGCAGGAGTGGAGGAAAATATGAATGTCAGCCATCAGATTGTTGCTAATGCATGGAAGAGTATAGCAAGTAAAACAACACTTCGGACATATAATTCGAGTTCGGGATTTCTGTTGCAGTAATGATCCTTACAAAGAGCTTAATGGTTCTAAAATGGGGCTATTGCAATAAGAATTTCCCGCTACTCGAAATAACCTAAAAGACAAATATACAATGAAGAGATTTGTTTTTATAGCACAAATACTTTTAATAGTTTTTATTATGGCATCCTGTGACCAATCGTCACAAGATGGCAAAGTCTTTCATGTAGACAAGTACGACTACAAAGACTGGTCCAAACTGGTGGATGTAAAAGAGGCTATTCAACTGCAGGAGAATGACCAATGTCTTATGTCATACGCCGCGAAATGCATAGTGCTGGATGACATCATAATATATCAGGATTATAAGGCGAAGCGCATATATGCTTTTTCCAAAGATGGTAAATACCTATACACCATAGGAAATTTAGGGCACGCTACTTCAGAATACACTTCCATCAGGGACTTTTGTGTGGACGAAAAGAGTTCTGCTGTAATGGTGCTGGACGATCGTGGGGTAATCTGCTATAATTTGCGAAATGGCAAATTTATGGAACGGAAGAAGCTTTCTTCTCCAAATCCTGGGGAGTATGAGAAGATGGGGTATGTTGGCAACTCTGAATTTATCTTCTTCACGAACGACATAAATGACAACACCATAGTAAGCGATTCGCAATCGGGAGTAAAGGGGTTACGCGAAGGCAAAAGGTTTCATTTTGTCCTGAGTCCATTCTATGAATACAATAAAGAACATCGGGTGCTGGCTGACTATGGCGACTTTTACATTGACAACTACAAGAATGGAAAACTGGAGACTCTATACAGCATTGATCTTGGCAAAGACGCGCTTCCTTCAGATGTCTTGCCAAAAACCTTCGAGGAATTTCAGGCTGTAGACAATTCCGCAGACCATTTCAAGTGCATTGCGGATGGTCAAGAGAACACGGACTGGTTGTATCTTACAGTCGTGGGTCCCAAACAAGAGTATTACGTTGGGTTCTTCAACAAACAGAATGGCACGTATGCCTTTGGATCAAACAGAGAGAGTTTTGAAATCGCTGTCATTGGTGCAAAGAACGATTGCTTCTATGGCATAATCTACCCTGAATACGCCTCTCCTAACTCCGTCGCAAAAAAGATATTGAAAGACTACGAAATAGATGCGAGCAAGAACAGCCCAGTAATAGTTAAATTCAAAATAAATGAGAAAGCCATTTAATATCATATTCCTTCTGTCAATACTATTTGCCTGTATTTCTTGCAATTCAAGAGGCAAGATTGATGATGAGATTAGGGCTTTTTACGGAACACATGTAGAATTACCCATAGACTCCATGACAAATGTGTCAGCAAGCCTCCAGACTGGCATGTACAAGCATGCGAGGCACATTTATGTCATGTACGTGGACTCAACGTCTTGCAGTGATTGCGCAATCTCACACATAGGCGACTGGTCACAACTAAATCTCCTGAACGCATACAAACAAGGTACGCTAAAATATTTATTTGTGGTCGCACCTAAACATAGCCAAATAAAGCATGTCTTGGACATTATTAGAAGAGATACGCTTTCAAGTAGTTTTGTCTACGTTGACACTACGAGCATTTTTGAGCGCAGGAATCCCAACCTGCCTACCAACAAACTTTTACACACATTCCTTGTTGACAGAAACTGGAATGTAGAGCTGGTTGGGAATCCAATAGCAAATACCGAAATCAAGAGTATGCTTAAAAAGATTGTTGAAAAAGAGCAACATACAAAAAGACAAGAGACACAACACCAACTGAATAAAAAACGAGGGATCCGAAAAGCGAAGGGAGTAGGAAATTAAAACTCTTATCTTTTTTTGGCCAAGTACAATACAATCTCGTCTTTGACGTGATTACACCAATAAATTAGCACATAGGTTTGGCATCAGCATCTAGTTATGGCTGGATGCAGATGATAGGTTAATGCAGTATGCCCTACCCATAAGAAAAATAGTAGAACATCAATGAACTTGTCTTAAATGGATATAGGCAGATTTCATACATTCCCATCAGAAAAATGGCATCGAATCATAGCAAGGATGGCATACGCAGTAATGTCTCTGTCACTATTGTATTTTTTGTGGCTGACAACCCGCTGCTTCATCACAGACTATTTTTCCATCCCCACATTTTCCATGATTCCCACTTTATATCCAGGAGATAAGGTGTGGGTAAACAAGATGACGATGGGAGCAAGAATATATACGTCTTTTGACTTCGACCTAAAGGGTGGAGAGTTGCGATGTCGACGAGTGAAAGGGCTGCGCAGAGTGAAATGCAATGATATCGTTGTGTTCAACTTTCCCTACCATAATGGAAAGATGAGCTTCGTGATAAACCAAGTGTATTGCAAAAGAGTGGCGGCTGTGCCGGGTGACAGCATCCGCATAGAGAATGGATACTATAAGAACAACAACCACGACAGCATAATAGGATCAGAGAAAATGCAGAGCCAGCTTGTCCATACCCCAGACTCTGTAATTCCTGGATATGTGCTTCGCATTGCGCCATACGACGCCATATCCACTATTAAGAACATGCCATCAATGTATGTCCCACACAAGGGTGATATAATCAGGTTGCATCCCTACGAGGGTGTGCGCTACAAAATGTTGCTGGAATGGGAAACTGGCAAGACAATCACATTGGACTGGAAGAAAAACAAAGTTTACGCCAATGGCAAAGAACTGCGTTGGCACAGATTCAAGCACGACTACTACTTCATGGCCGGGGACAACGTGGCGGACTCCAACGATTCAAGGTATTGGGGGCTTGTGCCAGAAGAATATATTGTAGGAATAGTGGCGTATATTCACCATGGGAGCAAGCGCAAAGCGATGTAACCCACATTTTTTTATAAACCAAAACATGAATTCACCATTTTAAGTCACAATGAAACGAAGCCTTCTTATATATATATGCACCTTGCTTTTTGCATTGACATCATGCCAGAATGACGTTGATGAAGCCCTTCAAAATGCTGGAAACAACAGGGCACAATTAGAGTATGTACTCCAACACTTCAAGCATCACCCTGACAAACTTAGATATCGCGCCGCGAAATTCCTGATTGCAAACATGCCGTTCCATGGCTCTTTTTATGGAAAAGGCGCAAAACAGTATGCACTGGCATACCAAAAGATGGCGATAGAGCCTTTAGAATTTCGTGACAGTGTCTTACGTAAGGAGCTAAAAAACGTAGATAGTGGTTCCAGCCAGTATATACCAGACCTAAGGAAGATAGACGCCAAGACGCTCATCAAGGCCATTGACGATGCGTGCGACACTTGGGAAAGCGTGACATGGCACGGAGATTACAGCGAAGATATATTCTTTGATTATGTCCTCCCTTACCGAGTGGCAAATGAGCCCATGAGCGACTGGAGGACCTGTGTTAAAAGGAATTTCCCATATATTGACAAGGACATAACATATAGTTCAAGAGGGCTGCAGCTGTCTGCCTCCAAGGCAAAGACAAAAAACTGCAAGGTCGTTAACGAGCCAAGCGCCCTTAATGGTCAGTCGGTTGTTTTAACTGGAAAACCGTCATCCGTTGACTTCCAGATAACAAGTGACATTCCATCCGACAGATTGCTGAATCTTAGATACACCTCTACCACAAAGGATGCCAAGGCTGTCATCAAGCTGAATGGCAAAGCCGTTACTGTATTTGAGCTTGAGCCTACCAAGTCAATGCATGTGTTCAGGAACAGCCGCAGCGGAATCAAGATAAGACTGGCTCGCGGAACAAACACACTGACTATATGCTTTGACAACCAGCCATTCGGCCTTGATTATATAGAGCTTGCAGGGATTGAGAAATACAGCGAACCAAGCAACATAGACTTTTCCAACAGTTTCTGCCAGATTAAGAACATTACCACAGGACATTTTGTCTCGATGGACACGTTGCAGGGCAGCATGCTAAAGCCCATTTCGCTTCGCAGGTATTCACGACACGACAGGACGCTTGACCTGAGAATAGAGAATTTAGGATATGCGTGTTGGAAGATAGCGCCAGGAGACAGCAGCAACCAATGCATCGAGGACCGCTGGGTAAGCTTGGATCCATTGGCCCCAGTTGGGAAATTCAATTATCTCCGAGGGAATCACCAAAAATGGGTAATCATCCCCATTGGACATGGTCTGTACAAGATTATGAACAAAGACTCCGGGATGTTCTGGGAGTCAACCGTGGACACAAATACAAAAAACGAGATAATTGTGCAGAATGTATATTCGGGAAAGAAGTCACAGCAATGGGCTATCATTCCTACGAAAAAAACATTTGAGAGCAGCTCCATCTTCAAGTTGGCCAGCGCACAATCTGCCGCACTGAGGGTGTATGACGTTATGCGACAATTTGAATTCGTCGGCAACAGAGGCGAAGCTACCCCAAGTCTGGCCAGCCTATTGAAGTATCGCACCGGCATCTGTGACGATGAGGCTTCCTACACAGTGGCGTTGTCAAGGTTTTTAGGCATACCCACAGCCATCGACTTCACGCCCCACTGGGGCAATCGTACCAATGGGCACTCATGGAGTGTTCTGATACTTCCCACAGGCAAGGGAACTCCATTTTATATGGGATGTGTCCCGGGAGACACAGCGCAGTATTTCCACAGCTACCTGAAACCCAAGATATACCGTCACAGATTCCAGTTGAATCGCAGCATCGTAGAAGACCTGCGGCAAGAGAAGGAAGTGCCAACGCTGTTCAGAGCTCCTGATTATGTGGATGTCACAGACGAATACTATCACACAACTGACGTAACACGCCAGATACCCGAGGAGTTTCGGAACAACCGCATTGCCTATATTTGCGTATTCGACAAGGAGGAATGGATACCGGTCGATTACGGCAAGATAAGGCGAGGCCACGTCACCTTCAAGTCCATGGGGCGCAACATCCTTTATTCAGTTGGCCTATACAAAAATGGCAAGATAGCCCCCATTGGATGTCCTTTCGTGATTATGGGAGAAGGAAGCGTCAGGGACATAAAACCACGTTATGGTACAAGGATGTCTATGACGTTGCTTCGCAAATATCCATTCTTTGGCAAAGAAGACTATTTCAATGGCCGCATGGCGTATGGCAAGTTCCAAGGGGACAATGATGCCGATTTCAAGAATCCCACCACGCTTTACCAACACGAGGGAATCACGGAAGGTTGCTGGTACATGAGAGCTCTGAAGAAGAGCGACAAGACCTTTAAATATCTGCGTTACATTGGATTTACCAATTCCTACTGTAACATCAACGAACTGGAATTTTACGATGAGTACAATCGTCGGATTAAAGGTACTATTATAGGCACACAGGGGACGGAAGGACATACAAAGGAAACGGTCTTTGATGGTGACATCCTCACTGGGTTCAATGGTATCAGTCCTGATGGGCACTGGGTGGGGATAAAATTGTCACATCCCCAAAAAGTGTTAAAAATTAGATATATGCCCCGCAATGATGGCAATAGCATTGAGGTTGGTGACGTTTATCAATTGTTGATGTATGAACGCGGCTTATGGAAGACCATGGGCTGGAAGCGGGCAAGGATGAACCATCTCGTGTTTCCGAATATGCCGTCAAATGGACTCTTTATCCTGAAGGACAAGACCAAAGGTGTAGAGGAACGCATTTTCACATACGAGCACGGAAAACAGGTGTGGTGGTAAATGACTATTAAACAGGGCTATATGAGACAAGCCATACAACTATTGAAGACATCACATAGACACATACAAGCATCTACACTGATTGGTGTGGTTGTCATGTTGATGCTCTCCACCGTATGGCCTGCCGAAATACGATGGAGCAACGCTGAAGCTTTCATAGCGTCGGCTCTCCCTCTCCTGTGCCTTTTGGAAGTTGTTACCCTACTGCTACGCAAGAATGCGGACATCAAGATTAGCCTGCTCGATGTTCTCTTTGCAGCGTGGATGTTGTATTGTTTCTTCAGGTCATGGATTGGTGCCGAATATCCGTGCGCCACGCAGCTTCTTATGGATTCTGTTGCTTTCATCCTATATTTCGCCCTCAGAGGTTTGCCCCATTCTGGGAAAACCAACTGCACCCTCATTGCGACGGCAATAGTTTTGTGTGGGTTCTATGAGGCTTTATATGGATTCTATCAGATGACCATGGGAGAAAGCAGACACCCCTACTTTGCCCTTACGGGATCTTTCCTTAACCCAGGCCCATATTCCGCATATTTACTCGTCGCCTTGATAGCAGGGATTATGTCGAAAGGTGATGTCACTCTGTTGATAAAGGAGCTGCCGACAAAATGCCACCCATACGTGACAGGGCTCTACAACACCATCCTCGCGATACTTGGCATCATGCTCCTTTCCACCTGGAGCAGGGCGGCCATATTGACCTTTACCCTATTCTGCCTATGGCATTATAGGAAACACTATTGGCGATGGAGGCTTGTTGCGTGGGTGGTATGTGCCGGTGTCATTGTCGGATTGTATTTTATAAAACAGGATTCGGCAAATGGACGCATCCTCACCTGGACGGCAAGTCTATGTACATGGTTGCATACTCCATGGTTAGGCGTGGGAATTGGTGGTTTCAGGCATGCCTGCGCACAAGGCATCTCTGAACTTTATGCAGCAAACCACAACAATCTGCTATTCATCTCTGGGAACGTTTCAGAATACGCGTTCTGTGACATCTTGAAGGTCCTTGTCGAGCAAGGCATCATTGGTTTTGCCATTTGCACGACTACGATGCTCGCCGTGCTTTATAACGTGTTCAGTGCGAGCAAACCCCTGTTTTGGACTCTGTTGGCATTGGTCGCCTTCTCTATGTTCTCCTATCCGTTTGAGCTATATCCTTACCGTGTGCTGCTGATTATAGTGGCCGCCCTCACTCCCCATCGCCCACGCTTAGAGAAGAGCTGTAGCATGCGAGGGAAAGTTGCGATTGTATTATGTGGATTGCTGATGGCAGGTGCATCCGCACTCATAGCGAAAGAGATACAGGCACGTCGGAATGCCGACAAGGAGTCGGCCTTGCTGGCCAGTACAAGTGACGAAGCCTTTATCCCAGATTATTACAGGCTGTTGCAAAGGGAGAATGACAATCCGCAATTTCTTTTCCAATTTGCAAAGGCTCTCAGGGAAGCAGGAAGGTACAACGAAAGCAACGCTATGCTCTCCAATGGGGCTTTGGTGAGCAATGACCACATGTTCTATGTGCTGCAAGGCAACAATTACAAAGACATGGGATTACCACACATTGCAGAGCAAACCTATCTTAAGGCATACTCGGTAATGCCAAACCGTCTCTATCCCCTGTACAAGCTCATGGTCTTGTATGGATCAATGGGGCAGAAATTGGAAATGAGACAAATGGCACGAAGAATAATACAGGCCAATCCGAAAATCACTTCTCCTGCGACAAAGGAGATGAAACACAAAGCACAGGAAGCACTATGAGAAAGATACTTTTCGTCACGATGTTCATGAGCTTCACCGCAAGCGCACAACAGCTGTCACTGCGAGACGCCATAACGATAGCGCAACAAAACTCATACGACTCACAGTTAGCACAACTGGAGCTTATGTCGAAGTACTGGACATACCGCTCCTTCCAGGCTGAGCTACGTCCTGCCATCAACCTCAATGGAAGCGTTGGCAACTTTGACCACTCTATTGTTGAGGTGAGAAACTATGACGACGGACAGGTGGCGTATGTGAACAACAACTCCTTAGCCAACCAGCTCACGCTCTCCGTGGACCAACAGATTGCTGCAACGGGAGGAACAGTATCGCTACAGTCATACCTGTACAGCCTCAACCAGTTTACATACCACGAGACGACATTCAACTCAAAGCCGCTCAGGATAAGCTACACGCAGCCATTCCGTGCCTTCAACTCCCTGAAATGGGCAAAGAAGACGGTGCCATTGGACTACCAAATTGCACAGAAAAACTACATCTCCGCCATGGAGCAGATTGCCATACAGGTCTCCGAACTATTTTTCAATGTGCTTTCCGCCCAATCGGATTACAGGCAGAGCTCCGCGACCGTGAAAGACCGCGAGCAACTGCTCGACATGGCCAACAAGCGGCTCGAGCTCGGCACGACAACAAAGAGCGACGTGCTGCAGCTGGAGCTGTCACTAATCAATGCGCGTGTGGCGGCAAACAACAACAAACTGGAGCTTGACGAAAGGCTGTACAAGCTGTTCTCATATCTACGGGTGACCGACTACGAACAGGCGACGCTGGTTCCTCCAGGCGATGTCCCTGACATGCTGTTGAGCATGGACGACGTGTTGCGGAAGGCCATAGACAACTCCTCGCATACGCTTGAACAAAAACAGGCGATGCTTGAGGCTGAGAAGGCTCTCGCAATAGCGAAGGCTGGACGCGGCCTGCAACTGACGCTGCATGGGGAAGTGGGATTCACACAGTCGGCCAACACGTTCCCAAAGGCTTACCAGCACCTCAACGATAACGAGATAATAGGCCTCACCCTCTCCTTGCCTATCTTCGACTGGGGAGTGAGCAAGGGAAAGGTGCGAATGGCACAGTCGCAACTGGAACTGACTAAGACAAAGAACGAGCAGGAACACCTTGACTACGTGCAGGACCTGCGCAAGAAAGTGATAATGTTCAACACCCAGCCATCACAATGCAAGGACGCACTGAGGGCGCAGGACATAGCGGAACAAAGATACGAGATTACAAGGAAAAGGTTCGAGAATGGGGCGGTGTCAGTCACCGAACTCAACACCGCACAGCAGGAACTGGAGTCGGCCAAGAGGCAATACATATCCAACCTACAAACGTTCTGGACCGACTACTACACGCTGCAGAAATCCACGCTGTACGACTGGATTCACCTTTCCGACATAGAAGTGGATTTCAACAAGATAATAAAAGACCAGAAACAATAAAACGACCATAGACAACTATGAACAAAATCACAACAGCAATATGCATAATCCTGCTATCCTTGACGGTCTCCTCGTGTAAACACAAAGATAAAACGGAGCAAGAAGCTGTCCTGCCAGAGCAGCAGGAAGCCATAGCGGAAGTTGACACCATGACCCTCAGATACCAGACTTTCCAGAAGCAACTGCTATGCAACGGCAAGCTCGAAGCCATAAGGAAAGCTGACCTCCAATGCAGCAAGCAGGGCGAGATATTGCAAAGTGTGGCGGTGGTCAACGGTCAACGTGTGGCACAGGGAGCGTTGCTCTGCGTGTCAGACACGCGCGACAGGCAGGCCGAGCTGGACAAGGCACGGCACGACCTTGAGCGCGCCAGGATAGACCTGCAAGACAAGCTCATCAGCCTGGGCTACAGTGGAGAGCTCGACAAGGTGCCGGCGGATGTGCGCCACCGCGCTGAGATTGTGTCCGGGTACTACACGGCAAAGTTCCAACTGCAAGCCGCAAGGAAGAGCCTCAGGGAGTGTGAGCTGCGCGCGCCTTTCGCCGGAAGGATAGCCAACTTGGAGGCGCGCCCACACCAACCCGGCTTGAAGTTCGCCACGCTGATAGATGACTCTTACTTCAACGTGGATTTCAAGATACTTGAGGCTGAGCTCACGTTCGTCAGGAATGGACAGACAGTGAAGATAACGCCATACGTCATGGGGAACGACTCATACACAGGAACCATTACGGGCATCAACCCCACCGTCAACGACAAGGGCATGGTGAGCGTTACCGCAAGGGTGAAAAACAGGTCGTCAAAGCTCATAGACGGCATGAATGTGAAGGTGATAGTGGAGAACGCTGTGCCAAACATGCTGGTGGTGCCAAAAGAGGCCGTGGTGGAAAGGGATGGCTACCACGTGGTATTCTTGTATGACAAGAAGAACAAGCGTGCCGTGTGGACTTACGTCGACATTGTCCACAGCAACCTCACAAGCTACGCCATCACTGGAAACACCAAAAAGGAGACAACAATTAAAGCTGGCGACGTTGTCATAACGACAGGAAACCTTAACCTTGCCGATGACACAGAAGTGAGGATTAGCAACCAATGACAGGCACATAGATTTTTTTAAAACCGCGCTCGCATACACTACATAATGCTCAGACAAATCATTCACCGACCGATAGCAGTGACCATGATCCTGATAGCGATAATCGCCGTAGGGACTCTGTCACTCAGATACATACCCATATCGCTGATGCCCGACGTGGACATTCCGCGCATCACCGTGCAGATGTCAAACCCCGAGGCGTCAGCCACCGAGATAGAACAGAATATGGTCACGCCCATGCGCTACCAGCTGTCACAGGTGGCGGGGTTGAAGGAGATTGAGACACAGTCAAGGATGGATGCCGGCACCATAACGCTCACCTTTGAGCCGGGCTCCGACATGGACTTGCTGTTCATAGATGTCAACGAGAAAATAGACCGCGCCATGAACATCATGCCCAAGGACATGGCACGCCCCAAGGTGATAAAGGCCAGCGCGATGGACATACCGGCGTTCTACATCGACATTACCAAGCGTGGGGGCGACGACAACGACATGGCGCAGCTGTCAAGGCTGGTGCGTAACGTCATTGTCAAACGCATAGAGCAACTGCCGCAAACGGCAATGGTGGACTACAGCGGAACGGTAGGGACACAGATAGACATCGTACCTGACATGAGCAAGATGTACTCTCTTGGCATCACAACCCACGACATTGAGACTGCCATAAACGACAACAACATCGTGCTGGAGGCTCTGAGCATCGTAAGCGGAATATACAGATACAGCATACACTTCGACTCGCAAATCATAACCAAGGAGGACATTGAGAACATATACATACGCCACGAGGGAAGGTTGTTGCAACTGAAGGACCTGTGCAGCATAACCGAAAAGAACGGCGTGAGAAACGGCATAGTGCGGCACAATGGCGACGACGCCGTCACCATTGCCGTGATAAAGCAAAACGACGCGCAGATGGCGGACCTGCAAGAGGGCATCAACACCCTCATAGATGACCTGCGAGCCAATTACCCTGACCTTGATTTCAACATCACAAGGGACCAGACCGAACTGCTGAGCTATTCCATGTCCAACTTAGAGTTGAACCTAATCATCGGCGCAGTGCTGGCATGCCTCGTCCTGTTCGTGTTCAATGGTGGCTGGCGTGTCCCTCTGCTCGTCATCATCTCCATACCGCTATCGCTTGTCATCACCGCGCTGTGCTTCTACGTCTTAGGCATCTCGCTTAACATCATATCTCTGTCTGGCCTCATCCTCGGGACGGGAATGATAATAGACAACTCCATCATCGTCATAGACAACATCAGGCAGCGACACGATGTCATCTCGGGAACCAAGGAGGTGTTCATGCCCATGCTCAGCTCCGTCCTCACCACCTGTTCCGTGTTCATTCCGCTTGTGTTCCTCAGCGGCACCGCCGGCGCGCTGTTCTATGACCAGGCCATGGGGGTGACCATAGCTCTCTTCGCGTCGCTCATAGTGGCGGCGACAGTGGTGCCGGTGTATTATTTCAACATGTTCAAGAACAGGGTCAATGACAAAATAAAAGTAAGAAAATCAGAGGGGATGCTCATTCGCGCCTACGAGCCTGCCATGAGCTGGACCCTGCGGCATGGGAGATGGTGCATGGCAGGCTTTGTGGCCTGCATAGTCGCCATACTCCTGCTTTTCCCACACATGGAGAAGGCACGCATGCCGTACATAGAGCACAGCGACGCCATCACGTCAATAGACTGGAACGCTGGCATCTCGACCGAGGAGAACGACCGAAGGACACAGGACCTGCTGAACACGGCAAAGCAAAGCATCACGACGACAAGCATGGTCGGCACACAACAGTTCATCCTCTCACACACCAAGGACATCACCAACAACGAGGCTCTCGTCTACATCAAAGCCAAAGACAAGGAGGGACTTGACTCCGTGGAGCAGGCATTCTCCAACTATATGCGGAAAAATTACCCCAAGGCAAAAATGGAATTCGGTGTCGCGGGAAACATCTATGACCTCATCTTCCAGACCGACAAGCCCGACCTCGAGATAAGGCTGCAAAAGACTGACGGCGGAAGACCGACGGTGGCAGAGGCGCGCGCTTTCTCTGACAGCATCAGGCGCAGGTCTCCCGAGGTCGGCATACAGCCTGTCGCCACGGAGGACGTGTACCGATTCATTGCCAACCCCGAGCAGATGGCACTGTACCACATATCCTACAACCAACTGTACACACGTCTGAGGGAGCTCGCCGGGAACAGCAAGGTGTACGAGATAGCTTACGGAGACCAGAGCGTACCCGTGGTCATCAGCCAGGCCAGGACCAACGCCAACGACATCTTGCAGAAAACCATACGCAACGACGAGGGCGTGGACATTCCACTGGAGTACATGATGGAAGCCTCCATGGATGAGGACTACAAGCGCCTGAGCGCAGGCAGCGAGGGAGAATATTATCCTGTGACAATAGAGCACGCACCTGACAAGACTATCAGAAAGATTGTGGAATACGCCGAGAGCCTGCACCAAGGCCCTCTAAAGACACTGAAACCATCGTTCCATGGCAACTACTATGAGTCGAGGCAGATGATAAAGGAGCTTGCCCTCATACTCACCGTCGCCATCCTGTTGCTTTATTTCATCCTTGCGTCACAGTTTGAGAGTCTTCTCCAGCCTGTAATAATACTTGCGGAGATTGTCATTGACGTGTGCATAGTGCTTATCACGCTGTGGGCAATAGGAGAGTCCATAAACATAATGTCCATGATAGGCCTTGTGGTCATGAGCGGCATCATCATCAACGACTCCATCCTGAAAGTAGACACCATAAACCACATATACCGGGCTAACACGTCGTTGTTGCGGTCCATAATCATAGCTGGGCAGCGGCGACTGAAGCCTATCGTCATGACCTCGCTCACGACCATTCTCGCCCTGCTGCCATTCCTCACCAAAGGCAGCATCGGGGCTGCGCTGCAATATCCTCTGTCGGTGACCATCGTCGTGGGAATGATTGTGGGCACAGCGGTGAGCCTCTTCTTTGTCCCAATATTGTATTTCGTGATTTACAGATGGAGAGAGAAACACAGCAAGACACATAAACTCCACGCAATCCAGCAATGAAACATTCGTTTTCCATACTCCTTACCGTCGGCATACTTATGATTATAGGTGTGGCTCTCATACCAGGCCTTGACATAAGCAACAAGCCACGCCCACGGCAAGGCAAGACTCTCAACATCTCCTACAACTGGCCGGGAGCGTCGGCCAAGGTGGTGGAGCAGAATGTCACGTCGCGCATCGAGGGACTGGTGAGTTCCGTGAGGGGTGTCAACAAGGTCTCATCGGTCTCCAACTTCGGCTCGGGAAGTGTCACCATACAGCTCAAGGAGAACGAGTCGGTCTCGGGCGTGAAGTTCGAGATAGCGTCAATGTTGCGACAGGTGAGGGACAAGCTGCCCAAGGATGTCTCCTATCCCAAGCTGTCAGGCGGCGAGGTGGTCACTGGACGGGAAAAGGACAGGGACACGCGCTTCCTGTCGTACATGATAAAGGCCGCAATGCCTGACGCTGACATAAAGAGACTCGCGGAGCGCACCGTTAAACAGGACATTGAGAAGATAGAGGGTGTCAACAGGGTCGAGGTGTCGGGAGGTACGGAGAGATACATGGAGATTTCGTACAATGCCGAACAGATGGCGTTGTACGGACTGTCATCCTCCGACATAGAGGATGCCATACGCAACTTCTTGGGCAGACAGGATGTCATCGGGAGCATCATCCGAACCGACAAGCATGGCACCGACGAGCGGATGTCGCTGTTCCTTACCGTGGAGGGAGAGAAAAGCATACTGGAGTCCATTCCTGTGAAAAGCATCGACGGAAAGATCATATACCTCAACAACCTTGCCAAATGCGAGTACAAGGATCGCGACCCCAATACATATTTCCGCATCAACGGCCTGAATACGGTCTATATGAACGTGATGGCAGAGAGCGACGCGAATATAAACAGCGTGGCGTCGGAGGTGAAAGATGTGGTGGAAAGAAGCCACAAAGCTGACCCACGGATGAGCTACGAAATCACATACGACAAGGCAGACGAACAGTTCTCCGACTTCAAGACTCTCGTCAAGCGGAGTGCCATGTCGCTGCTGATACTCTTGCTCTTCGTCTTTGCGTACAAGCGTGACCTCAGGTATCTATTCATCATTTCCGCCTCGCTGTTGGCCAACATCCTCATAGCCGTGATATGCTATCGCCTGCTGGACATTCGCCTGCAGCCTTTCTCCATGGCCGGCATCACGGTCTCTCTCGGGCTCATCATAGACTCGACCATCGTCATGGTGGACCATTACAGCTATCACCGCAACTTCAATGCCTATTTCGGCATAATAGGGGCCACGCTTACAACCGTCGGCGCACTGTTGGCAATATTTTGGCTGCCTGACAACATCAAGAACGACCTCTACGATTTCTCGCGCATCATCATCGTCAATCTCGTAGTGGCACAGCTTGTGTCGGCAGTCTTCACGCCTGCGCTGATTGACAGAATGGACTACTCAAGCAGGCAGAGGGGCAAGCCACGCAACGTCAGGCTGGTCATGCTGTGGAACAAGTTCTACGGCCGATACCTCAAGCTTAGCCAGAACCGCATGGCGCGCCCAGCGCTCCTGGTTGTCACGGCGTGCATCTTCGGCTGGTCGTTGTACTTGTTCGTGGACACCATCAACTCCAACGTCAACCCTCCCGAACCAGAGGAGATGAAACTCCACATAATGGGACAGATGCCTGTGGGCGGCACAGCCACGCAGCTCAACGAGAAGGTGCGGACAATAGAGGCATTTCTCTCACAGTTCAAGGAGATAAAGCGTTATGAGACGAACATAGAGGGCTGGGGAGCGGAGATAACCGTGGAGTTCAAGCCCGAGAACCTGAATACATCATTCCCCTTCATACTTGAGAGTAAGGTCATAGGCAAACTGATAACCATCGGTGGGGCCGACTGGAGCACATGGGGAGTCAGCCAGCGTGGATTCAGCAACTCGCTGAACCTGCAACACAGGAGCAGCAACATCGAGATTGCGGGATACGAATACGACCGACTGTACCGCTTCGCGGAAGATATGTGTAAGCGACTCAAGCAGAACAATAGGGTGCAGGACATAACCATTGAGACGCCGGAACACGAGCAGCAAGAGGACGAGTACTATATGGAGTACAACAAGGAGATGCTCGCCAACGACAGCATCGGCATACCATACATTTACCGCTCACTGTCCACCATGCTCGCGGAACACGAGATGGGACGGAAAGATGGCAACGATCAGAAAACTGACTATGTGTTGCGGCCAGATGAAAACGGCAAGTTCGACGTGTGGCAGCTGGAAAACTCGTTCATAAAGGCCGATAGAAGGGACATACGCCTCTCCGACCTGATGTCAATAAACAAGCGTGAGGCCAAGAACTGCATACCACGCGAGAACCAGGAATACGTGCTTCGCGTGGCGTTCAACGTGCTTGGCTCGTACACCTACACCAACAAATACATCAAAGGCATAACTGATGAGTTCAACGCCAAATTCCCAATAGGCTTCCGCTGCGTCAACAAGACGTATGGCGGTGAGGAGGACAATGGCAAACAGTATTGGCTCATTGGGCTCGTGGTGGTCATCATTTTCTTTATCTGCGCCATTCTTTTTGAGAGCCTTTACAAGGCAGTGGTGATAATCATGCTCATCCCTGTGTCGCTGACAGGCATCTTCCTGACGTTTCATTTCAGCGACATAGAATTCGGAACGGGTGGTTTTGCAGCTATGGTATTACTGTGTGGTCTTACCGTCAATAACGGAATCTATATGGTTAACGAATATAAAAATGAAAGTAGATACATCAAAGCGTATAATCATAAGATTATACCTATTTTTCTGACGGTTTTCTCAACTATTCTTGGTTTCATACCTTTTTTAGCAGACGGACCAACTGAAAGATTTTGGTTCCCTTTTGCAGTAGGTTCAATCAGTGGGTTACTGTTTTCAATAATTTCAGTAGTATTCACAATGCCACTATTTTTAAAATTACCTAAACCAACAGGACAAAGTAAACCATTTTAGAGAAATCATCTTTCTTTAACAAGACTGCATTTGGTCGGATCATTCTTGATTCGCTCAATTTCAGAGTTCACAAGTGATTGGATATCTTGCTTCACTTTGAGATAGTTGGCTTCGATGGTTTTTGTGAGATTGTCCGTATCATCTTCGTTTATAAAGTTTGCGATTGTGGGTATGGGCTGGTATGCTTTCATTTCAGCTGTGACTTTGGCACTATCCACAACTATCTCCGCATGGAAAATTTTCTGCTCAATACGTTCATCAAAGTTATCGGAAACAGCACCCACAAACATTCCTTGTGTAAGGTTACTGATTTTTGATGCGGGGATTAGACTGTCCATCTGTGTGGAGATAGAGGTGGATTTATCGTTGCGGTTGATGGTCATAGACTGTCGTTGCTGGAGTACCTTACCAAAACGTTCAGAGAGTGTTTTTGCTGTTTCACCTACGACCTGCCCACTAAATACATTACCCACCGTGTTTTGTATCACCTTACTCTCCTTGTCGCCATAGTCGCGGGTAAGCTGCGAGAAGTCCTGAAAGCCCAAGCATACTGCCACCTTATTACTTCGTGCAGTGGCGATAAGGTTATCCAATCCACGAAAGTAGATAGTCGGTAACTCGTCAATAATCACAGATGATTTGAGTTGCTTCTTCTTGTTGATGAGCTTCACGATACGGCTGTTGTAAAGTCCGAGTGCCGCCGAATAGATATTCTGACGGTCGGGATTATTGCCTACGACCAATACTTTCGGCTCATTAGGATTATTGATGTCGAGTGAGAAATCATCACCCGTCATTACCCAATAGAGGGCAGGGCTTATCATACGGGACAGCGGTATTTTTGCACTGGCAATCTGTCCCTGCAACTGGTCCTGTGCGCCTCCTTCCCAAGCGTCCATAAAAGGCGAAAGGTAGTTGGCAAGCTCATCGTATGAAGTGAGAACCGGGAATATTTGTGCGTAGGGGCGGTTCAGAAACTCGATGGCATGGGGAAAGGTGCAATACTTTCCGTTCTCATAGATTTTCAGAAACCAAATGATGGCAGCCAGCAAGATAATCGGCGACTCCACGAAGAAATCTCCCTGCTTCTGTATCCACGAGCGGTTGAGGTTGAGCATGATGGTGTAGGCACTCTCGTAGGCATCCGATATGTCCGTCATAAAGGCAGGATTGATGGGATTGCAGCGGTGAGACCTGCGTGGGTCATCAAAGTTGATGACATAGAACTGCGGTTTCACCTTGTAAGCATCCAAATGGTGGAGCAGATGATTGTAAGCAATCTCCGACAAATCGGGGAACTTATAATCGTAGATATACATGGCAAAGCCTTTCTCAATCTGCTGCTTGATATAGTTGTTCACGATAGCGTAAGACTTGCCCGAACCCGGCGTGCCGAGCACCATTGAGGCACGGAACGGATTAACGACATTGATCCAGCCATTGTTCCATTTCTTCTTATAGTAGAAGCGTGTAGGAAGGTTTACCGAGTATTCATTTTCCATCAGCCTTGTTTCCTGCATGAAACTCTCGTTCTCCGTATTGAAAACATCGTCCATCAAATTATTTTTGAGTAGTCGGCTCATCCATACGCCACCCATCAGCAGGCAGATATAGCCAACGGACAGTGTGAAGATATAGAGCGTAGCTGTTCCGACTTTACCGATGGGCAGTGCCAGCAACCACCAATTGAGAAAGAAAAAGACAAAGCCGGAGAAAAGCACCGTCCAAATCTTTGGCCATGTGATCTTCTCTTCCTTTACGCCTTTCGTCCCTAAACAGGATAGTGCAAGGAACACCACACAAAAGAGTTTCGTCCAAAGGATGGAAGAGAACAATCCTGTAGTTCGCTGAAAGTTCATCAGTATCTTGTTGATGATACCAAGCGTGAAATGCCACTCGTGAAATGCCTCGTAGCAGAACCAATAGCAGTTAATGAGGAGGAACATCGCCGATATGCCCCGCATAAAGTCCATGACTTTACCTAATGCCCTTAAATCATCTTCCTGTGCCATAATGCTATGTTTTTGGAGCCTCCCCCAACCCCTCCGAAGGGAGGGGAGATAGAAATGCTCGTTTATTTAATATTTTCTTCGTCTAAGTTTTACCTTACTTTGTCTGCGAAGTTTACGCTGCCATGCGGCTTCCTTCCAATCATCGTTGCCCATCGTCCCGAATGACTCGCCCACCATATCCTCTATAAGCTCATCAACAAGGTTGTCGCCCGCTTCAGTGTCCTGCTGCAAGGGTTGAACGGTCGGCGATGGTTCCAAACGGACAGACGGACTGCCATACAGTGTTTCGTCCAAGAATGGGTTATGGGCAGGATTGGAGAAGTAGATATTGAATACATTGGCGGTATATCCCTTGCCCAATCGGGAGCCATTGAGCGCAACGCCCTCTTTATCGTCAATAAAGGTAATGCCATAGATCCGACCGCTTTCGTTCTTCCGGATAACCACACGCAAGCCCTGTTCCTCCAATCGTTGTCGGAGTTTTTCCTCAGTATAGGGAGAAGTACGCATAACTTCCAATACCTTCCTTCTAACGGTTGGTATCAGTGGCTTGATGGCTTGCTTCGATTTCTGCATTCTGTTCTGTACGGCAGTATAGCCCACACCACGGCCGATGTCTGAAGCATGGATGGACGTACTTATTTTGTTGGCCTTATCATCAGCCGGAACATAGACAAGTCCGTCGTATTTCCTTCCCCGAAACTCCGTCCTTACTTCTTCCACGGCAAGATTATATGCGGAAAGAATGGCGTTCAGCTCTCCTAATGAACAGAACTTATAATGTTTCAGCACCATGCGGAGGGTGCTTGCCACCTGCTCCCTGATGTTTCCTTTATCAATATCCACCTTAGGCGTTTCTGCTTCCGCCTTCCTGCTAACCTTGGAGCTCGGAATGAGGTTGTATTTCCTTTCCAATGTATTGGTAATCTGCTTGCTCCTTCGCTTCTCGAAGCGGTCGTTGATTTTCTTTCCTTCACTATCTACCCGAAGCGATACGATGTGTATATGCTCACGGGCGATGTCGTTATGCTTGAACACGATGTAAGGTTGCTTTCCGTAGCCAAGTGCCTCCATATACTCCTTGGCAATCTGCATGAGTGCTTCATCGGATGGTTTTTCGTCCGGGTGCGGATTGAGGGAGCAATGGAACACCGTTTTCTTCGTCCGGCATTTCTTCGGTATCAGAGCCTCCATGTCGGCGAGTACGTCCTCCATCTTATAACGACCCTCCCTGTCCTGATACAACTCAGCGGCAAGGAGGATGCTCGCTTCCCCTTTCTCCACCTTTTTGAAGTTATAGCCGAGTGCCCCTCCGAGGTTCACCGTGGAAGAAATCTTTGCTATCATTTCTTGCGGTAGTCTATGGTCAGACGGATAGCCTGTTCCTGCAAGACAATGATTTGAGCCGAGAGTTTCTCCAACTTTTCAAGCAGAATCTGTGCGGTCTTCACGCTGTGATAGCTGTTAATGGCACGCACGGTCTGGTTATAGAGCACGCCAATCTTGTGGATTTGTGCTGTCAGTTCGGAGAGTTTTCGGTAATACTCCACGGCGGATTTATCTATCGTGATTACCTTAAAACTTTCTCCTAAAAGACGTGCACGCACGAAATCCGACTTGGTTTCTGCGCCCGAACGCAGAAACAAGTCAATCGCCCTTTGCTGGTCTTTCGGGTTGGGAAGGCGTACATGCCAGTTGTCCCAACGAGGCTTTTCTGCCCGTTTTCGTTCTGAACGATGTTCCTCTTTCTTATTCATATCCGTTCTGTTTTCTTAATTACGACTTTGGAGTAATTCTTTCCCCCTCGGGGCAAGGGTCTTTGTGGTACAAACGGCGGTTTGTGTTACAAAGACACACCTTGCCAGTATCAAGAGATGATGCGAATGAAGCATCCACCTGTAAGGGTGTCCGCTTCGGATAGTTCACCTCCATGTTTCCTATCCGCCTGCAAAGTTACGGTGGATTTTCAAATATCTCATTATCAAAGATATTCACTCTTTTTCCTTTCATTTCCCTGTACTTCACAGGCATGGAAATATCTATTGAAAAAGCGTTTATTTTGCAGACGGAACGAGCGGATAATCGTTCGGAAGTCCTATCGGAAGAACGACAAGACGGACGGTATCTTAATCGTTCAATTCATCGTCAGACAGAACCATCGACATACCGACAAAACGACAAACAAAACGACAGATAGTTCGATATATCGACAGACAGGAAAAACGATTATCCGTTCAAACGATTGGTCAAACGACCTATCGTTTCAATAACAGTCCAAACGATTCAAACATCTATTATATGGCACAGATACAAGCATCGCCCATATATCTGGGCTTCTCCTCCCAAAAGGGAGGCGTGGGTAAAAGTACCTTGGCTGAGATTATCAGCAGCATCCTTTACTATGAAAAAGGCATCCACCTTTTTGCAGTGGACTGCGACCTCTCACAGGACTCATTCTATAAGCTCCGTGAAAGGGAAAAGGCCTGTATTGAGAGCGACCCACAGCTTTCCTTGCAGATGACACAATACTTTTCCTCTTTGAGGCGTACAGCCTACCGCATACTCAAAGCCGCCCCTAAGGAAGCAATAGCAACAGCAAATGAGTATATCCGCAAGCATTCATCAGAGAAGTTCGATCTGGTCATCTTCGACTTTCCCGGTCATGCAGGCACCAGCGACCTCCTGCAGCTCTCGCTGGATATGGACTATATCCTTTCGCCCTTGGAGCCTGACGTGCAGTCAATGGTTGCCTGTCTTACCTATGTCAAAGCGGTAAATGACTTGGGCGTGTCCATGTCAAGTGCCCGTATCAAGGAAATCATTCTCCTTTGGAACAAGGTGGACCGGAGAGTAAAGAATACGCTCATTGAATACTACAGCAAGTATATCAGGAACGAAGACTACACGCTGCTCGACCAGCACGTCTATGCCACCCACCGCTTCAGCCATGAACTGGAGCAATACGGATTCCGTGGAGTATTCCGCTCCACTTACCTGCCTCCCAATAAAGCCTTACGGACAGGGACGGGCATCGATGAGCTGACAGAAGAACTGCTTCCCCACATCCAACTTAAATAAGACATCACTATGGCAAAGATACAGGAACAACGGCAAAAATTAGAAGCCAAACTTAAGGAGATGGCAGAAGACGGGGTAATGAAGACCCCACAGAAAGAAACATTGGCTTTCGACCCTCCCGATGAGGAAGATGAGGAGGATGCCAAAGCGGATGTAAGTCCCAACCAAAAGGAAAAACAGCATCCAGTAAAGGAGGTTATGCCTGCCTCAGAAGAAACACAGGACAAGCCCTTGTACAAAAGCCGTGAAAAAGAAAATGAGAAAAGTGTGGATTTTCCCCGGATTTCCTTTGAGGACTACCGCACACGCTATCTGCAATCCGTCCGCCTCCGGGAGCGAACCAACTTCACCATGAATGTGGATACGCTTCAGGTGCTGAGAAATATCTTGCAGGACTTGGGTGAGCGGGTGTCGATGGCATCCTACATCGACAACATCCTGCGTGAACACCTCAAGGAGCACAAGGAACTGCTCAACAATGCCACGGCAAAGCATCGGCGCAAGGTGGCAATAGACTTTTGAATAAAGAACCAACGACATATAAAAATCACCATTATGCAAACGATACTATTCAACATACTTCTGTTTCTGATAGTGGTATGGGTGTTCATTGGAATACTCTTCCTTTGGCAGCAGTTCCGCATGACGTGCCGCAAATTGGAGAAAGCCTGTGAGAAGAAAGAAGAACGGAAACAGAGTGTATCTCCTGTTACCCAAGAACAAATCGAGCAGGCACGGCAAATGCTTATCGGCAAGAGCAAATCATACGGGGAACGCCATACAGAACTGTCTGGGACAATCAAGGAAGTTTCTTCTGCCTTCCCCAAAGTTCCCGCTGTTTCCCCAACTGAAAATCCAGCCGAAAACCCCGGTACTTTTGCAGGAGAAAATCCTCCGGTACCCGAAGAAACAGAAGATGCGGAAGGTACAGCCGAAGAGAATGAGATGCAGATTGACTACACGATGGACGAGCCGGATGAGGACAGCATCGTCCGTGAGGAACTGCAAATCGCCGATGCTGCCATGCCGGAGGTCTCACCATCCGCTATCCTCGCACGCGACTTGGTTCGTGTCAATAGCTGGCACAAGAACGATGATACGCTTGACGGGGAAAATGAAGCCGAGGTGCGGGACACGCTGCAAAGCATACGAGGCACACAGCTCATTGACTACATCAAGGAGGCAACGCTCAAGCAGGAGAAAGACCATCAGAAACTGCTCGCAGCCATCCGTAAGGCAGAAGAAGCGGAAATGATGAGCGAAGAAACAATCTATCCTGATAATGATACAGCCCAAGAGGGCGATGATGTGTCGGAAGAAGCCGACCGTCCACTGTCATACTATCTGTAAGACTAATGTTTTTGTTCATATTGTGAAGTGATGCAGGGGTGGCTCAAAAGTAAAACAATCAGCCAATATCTGTCATACGATAAAACCGAGCCACCACCTGCCACCTCCACCCCCAAAG
Organism: uncultured Bacteroidales bacterium; assembly: GCA_937995875.1. Taxonomy (GTDB): domain Bacteria; phylum Bacteroidota; class Bacteroidia; order Bacteroidales; family Bacteroidaceae; genus Prevotella. Next base: position 46,657 of record CALKIW010000121.1, read on the forward strand.
AAGACAATTTATTTAATGACAACTTAAAATAAAAGAACAATGCACAACAAAAAGAAAATCACAATGATGCTGCTCCTGATGGCTGCCGCCGCCACAGGAGCATACGCACAGGGAAACGGGCTGGCGGGTATCAATGAAGCCACAAAAATGGTAACGTCCTACTTCGACCCGGGCACGAAACTTATCTATGCCATCGGCGCCGTGGTGGGCTTGATTGGAGGAATCAAGGTCTATAACAAGTTCTCAAGTGGCGACCCCGACACGAGCAAGACCGCCGCTTCTTGGTTCGGCGCGTGTATCTTCCTCATCGTGGCTGCGACCATCCTGCGCTCTTTCTTCCTGTAACAATGGCAGAGTGGGAAATCAACAAGGGTATAGGTCGGACGGTGGAGTTTAAGGGCCTGAAGGCGCAGTACCTCTTCCTTTTTGCGGGAGGCTTGCTTGCCGTCTTCATTCTCGTGGTCGTACTCTACCTCTGCGGAGTCAGCCAGATTGCCTGTCTGGTCATAGGCGTAGTGGGTGCCACCCTCGTGGTGTGGCAAACGTTCGCCATGAACCGAAAGTACGGGCAGTACGGGCTGATGAAGCAGGGGGCGGTGCGTATGCACCCACGCTACCTTGTGAACCGCCGGACGGTCTTTCACCTTATCCGTAACCTTCAACCCAAAAGAAAGAAGCAATGAGAAACAACAGTAAGATAACGACCTTGGAATCGAAATTCCCGCTGCTCTCCGTCGAGCAGGGGTGCATGGTGAGCAAGGATGCGGACATCACGGTGGCTTTCCGTGTGGAGCTTCCAGAACTCTTCACCGTCACCTCCGCAGAATACGAGGCGATGCACTCGGCTTGGCACAAGGCTATCAAGGTGCTGCCCGACTACAGTATCGTCCACAAGCAGGACTGGTTCGTCAAGGAGGACTACCGGGGCAGGCTCTCCGACGGAGGACTGAGCTTCCTTGCCCGTGCATCGGAACGGCATTTCAACGAACGTCCGTACCTGCATCACAGCGTTTACCTGTTCCTGACCAAGACCAACAGGCAGCGTATGGCACAGCAGAGCAATTTTTCCTCGCTCTGCCGTGGACATCTCATTCCCAAGGAAATCACTGGCAGGGACGAAGTGATGAAGTTCATGGAAGCCGTCGATCAGTTCGAGCGTATCATCAACGACACAGAGCAGATAAGGATTATCCGCATGACGGAAGAAGAATTGGTAGGCACAAAGGAAAAAGGTGGCTTGCTGGACAGGTATTTCTCCCTCTCGGAAGAAGGACACGCCTCGCTGGAGGACATCCGTCTGGGTGCCGACCTTGTGCGTGTGGGCGACAATATGCTTTGTCTGCATACGCTCTCAGACACGGACGACCTGCCGACTACGGTCAGCACCGACAGCCGATATGAACGGCTCTCCACCGACCGGAGCGACTGCCGACTGTCCTTTGCCGCTCCCGTGGGCCTGATGCTGCCGTGTAACCATATCTACAACCAGTACATCTTCATCGAGGACAGCGACGCCAATCTTGAACGCTTCGAAAGGCAGGCAAGGAACATGCACTCGCTGGCACGTTATTCCCGTTCCAATCAGATTAACGAGGAGTGGATACAGGAGTATCTCAACATCGCCCACTCGCAGGGCTTGACCTCCATCCGTGCGCATTTCAACGTGCTGGCATGGAGCAGCGACAAGGAGGAACTGCGCACTGTCAAGAATGACGTGGGCAGTGCCCTTGCCCTGATGGAGTGCCGACCGCGCCACAACACCATTGACACGGCAACACTCTATTGGGCGGGTATTCCCGGCAATGCAGCCGATTTTCCCGCCGAAGAGTCGTTCTATACATTTATCGAGCCTGCCCTCTGCTTCTTCACGGCAGAGACCAACTACAAGGACTCGCTCTCTCCCTTCGGCATCAAGATGGCAGACCGTCTTTCGGGCAAGCCCATCCATCTCGACATCTCCGACCTGCCGATGAAAAAGGGCGTGATTACCAACCGCAACAAGTTCATTCTCGGTCCTTCGGGCAGTGGCAAGAGTTTCTTCACCAACCACATGGTACGCCAGTATTACGAGCAGGGGGCGCACGTCCTCTTGGTCGATACGGGTAACTCATATCAGGGCTTGTGTGAGCTTATCCACCGCAAGACCAAGGGAGAGGACGGGGTATATTTCACCTATACGGATGAACATCCCATTTCATTCAATCCTTTCTATACCGATGATTACGTCTTTGACGTGGAGAAAAGGGAGAGTATCTGCACACTACTGCTCACGCTCTGGAAAAGTGCCGATGAGCATATCACCAAGACTGAAGCGGGCGAACTCGGTTCTGCCGTCAATAGCTACATCGAACTTATCCGGACGGATCATACCATCGTTCCCTGCTTCAACACCTTCTACGAGTATCTGCGCGATATCTATCGGGAGGATATGCAAAAGCGGGACATCGAGGTAACGCTCTCGGACTTCAACATCAACAACCTCCTGACGACACTGAAGCAATACTATCGTGGCGGTCGCTACGACTTCCTACTGAACTCGGACAAGAACATTGACCTGCTCTCCAAACGCTTCATTGTCTTTGAGATTGACCAAGTGAAGGATAACAAAGACCTTTTCCCCGTGGTGACGATTATCATCATGGAGGCTTTCATCAACAAGATGCGCCGATTGAAGGGTATCCGAAAAATGATACTTATTGAGGAAGCATGGAAGGCGATTGCCTCTGCAAATATGGCGGACTATATCAAGTATCTCTACAAGACCGTCAGAAAGTATTTCGGCGAGGCCATTGTCGTGACGCAGGAGGTGGACGACATCATCCAGTCGCCCATCGTCAAGGAGAGCATCATCAACAACTCCGACTGCAAGATACTGCTCGACCAGCGCAAGTATATGACCAAGTTCGACGGCATACAGGCGATGCTCGGTCTTTCGGAAAAGGAGAAGAGCCAGATACTCTCCATCAACCAGAACAACGACCCGAACAGGCTTTACAAGGAGGTATGGATTGGCTTGGGCGGTATGCAGAGTGCCGTCTATGCCACGGAGGTGAGCATGGAGGAATACCTCACCTACACCACGGAGGAAACAGAAAAGGTAGAGGTCATGCAGCGTGCGGAACAGCTCGGTGGCGACATCGAGACGGCTATCCGTCAGCTGGCTGCTGAAAAGCGTGCTGCACGAAGCAGATAGATTGGTCTTTGATATATAAGACTCTACGGATTATAGTGTTAAATACTGATGAACAAGGGAGTTAAACACTGATGATTGACACTCCTTAATGAGAATTCAAATAAACATATTATTCACATCATAAACAAGAAAGAACAATGAAGACAAAGATTTTAATGCTGATGATTTGTGCCGTTCTCTTTATGAATGGCAAAGCCCACGCACAGTGGACGGTCTATGATCCGGGCAACTTCGCGGGCAACATCGCCAACTCCGTCAAGGAGATTGCCACGGCGGGAAAGACGGTGAAGAACACCCTGGACGGATTCAAGGAAGTGGAGAAGCTCTACAACGACACCAAGAAGTATTACGATGCGCTGAAGAAGGTGAACAACCTCATCGGCGATGCCTACAAGGTCAAGGAGTGCATCCTCATGGTGGGCGACATCTCGGAGATTTACGTTACCTCCTATAAGAAGATGCTCTCGGACAGGAACTTCCGTCCCTCAGAGCTCGCCGCGATGGCTTCGGGCTACGCCAAGCTGCTGGAGCAGAGCGGTGAGAGCCTGAAGGAACTCAAGTCCGTTGCCAAGTCGGGCGTCTTTTCCATGAACGACCACGAGCGCATGCAGGCTATCGACCGTATCTACACCACACTGCGGGAATACCGCTCTCTCGTGTCGTACTACACAAGGAAGAACATCTCCGTGAGCTACGTCCGTGCAAGGGAGAGGAACGACCTCGCCTCCGTCAAGGCGCTCTACGGCAACACGGCAAGCAGGTACTGGTAATTTCATAGGCAGAACAACAATAAAACATTTATCAAACAAACTCGCTTATGGATTTTGCCAGTTTACACGAGCTTTTACGCTCCACCTACGATGAGATGATGCCCCTCTGCGCTCAGATGACAGGTATCGCCAAGGGGATAGCGGGCTTGGGCGCGCTCTTCTACATTGCCCTTCGGGTATGGGCTTCCATTGCCCGTGCCGAGGCAATCGACGTGTTTCCGCTGCTCCGTCCCTTTGTCTTGGGCTTCTGCATCATGTTCTTCCCGACCATCGTGCTGGGAACGATGAACGCCGTGCTCTCGCCCGTGGTGCAGGGGACGGAGATGATGGTGCACCAGCAGGAGGGCAACCTTGCGGAGCTTACCGCCAAGAGGGACAAATTGCAGGAGGAAGCCTATCTCAGAAATCCCGAAACCGCCTATATGGTGTCCAATGAGAAATTCGATGAGAAGATAGAGGAAATGGGCATCATTGGTCCGGAGGATGCCGTGACGATTGCGGGGATGTACGCCGAGCGTGCCGCCTACCAGACCAAGCAATGGTTCATGAAACTTGTTCACGACCTGATGGAACTGCTGTTCCACGCCTCGGGGCTTGTCATCGACACGCTCCGCACTTTTATCCTTATCGTTCTCTCCATTCTCGGTCCGATAGTCTTCGGCATTGCCGTGTGGGACGGTCTGTCGGGCTCGCTCACGGCGTGGTTCTCACGCTATATCTCGGTCTATCTGTGGCTTCCCGTGAGCAGTATCCTGACGGCACTGCTCACCAAGATACAGGTCTTGATGATGCAGAAGGACATCGAGGCGCTCAGCGACCCGAACTACCTGCCCGATTCGGGGACGTGGTACTACATCGTCTTCTTCCTCATCGGCATCGTGGGCTACTTCTGCGTACCTACCGTGGCAGGCTGGATTATCGAAGCCGGAGGCGGTATAGGCTCCTACGGTCGCAATGTCAATCAGACGGCACAGCGTGGCGCACAGGGTGCATACACGGGCGGCAAATACGTGGCAGGTGGCGCAGGTGCAGCCATCGGCAACGTGGGAGGTCGCATCAAGGGCAGGCTGTTCAAGGGAAAATAGGAATCAGAAAACAAATAAAATGAAAATTGAACTATGGAATTCAAATCACTCACCAATATCGAGACCTCTTTCAGACAGATACGGCTCTACGCCTTTGTCTTCGCCATCGTGTGCGTGGCAGTGAGCGGCTATGCCGTCTATGCCTCGTATGCCTTTGCCAAGGAGCAGCGGGAGAAAATCTATGTGCTTGACCAAGGGAAGTCGCTCATGCTTGCCCTCAGTCAGGACGCAAGCCGTAACCGTCCCGTGGAAGCCCGTGAGCATGTCCGCCGCTTCCACGAGCTGTTCTTCACCATTGCGCCCGACAAGGACGCCATAGAGGGAAATATGCAGCGTGCCTTCCTCCTTTGCGACAAGTCGGCTTTCAACTATTACAAGGACCTGGCGGAGAAAGGCTACTACAACCGTGCCATATCGGGCAATGTCAACCAGCGCATAGAGGTGGACTCCATACGCTGCAACTTTAATGCCTACCCTTACGAGGTAACGACCTTTGCCCGGCAGTTCATCGTCAGACAGAGCAACGTCACGGAGCGAAGTCTTGTCACGACCTGCATGCTGCAGAACTCCGTCCGCTCGGACAATAATCCGCAGGGCTTCCTGATGGAGCATTTTCTTGTGCGTGAGAACAGGGATATTCAAACCTATAAACGATAAGGCTATGGCAAGGAAAGGAAACCATCCGCTCGCCCGCCATTATCTGAGGCTTCATCTGTGGCTCCGCCATCGGTGCGAAAGACTCACGATAGAGCAGCGCAAGGCTATCGTCTATGGGCTGAGTTTCGTCTATTTGGTCTGCTGCCTTTGGATGATAGCACAGTTCTTCCTGCCTCCAAAGGAGGATAAACTGCCCATTCCCAAGGGAAAGCTGATGGACAGTTCCATACGGACGGACAGCACTTTGCACGAGCTATACGGCAATTATTACCTACAACATCATCAAAAAATCAACAACAATGGATAATAAACAGAAAGAACAACTGAAGAAAGGCCTGGTCTTCGGAGGGCTGGGACTGCTCTTTGCCCTCTCGATGTGGTTCATCTTCGCCCCGTCGGGCAAGGACAAGACCGCTGCCGGACAGGGATTGAACGACAGCATACCGCAGGCGACCACCGAGCAACTGACGGGCAACAAGCTAAAAGCCTACGAGCTGGGCGACAAGGCGCACGAGCAGCAACAGGCACGCGAGGAGATGGGACGATTGTCCGATTACTTCGCCGAGAATACGGCTCCAACGGAAACGGAACGTGCCGAAGCAGCCGCTTCCACGGCAAAGATTGAAAGCTCGATGCGCCGTTATGAGGAAAACAACCGCCTGCTCAACTCTTTTTACGCCCCCGATCCGCATGAGGAGGAGCGTGAGGCGATGAAACAGGAGATAGACAACCTCAAAAAGGAATTATCCTCCAAGGACAGCAGGGAGGATGATGAGGAGAAACGACAGCTTGCCCTTATGGAAAAGAGTTATCAGATGGCGTCGAAGTATCTGCCCAAAACATCTGCCACTCCTCCGTCATTGGGTAATGCCTTTACAGACGGCAAGGGAAGCACTGCCACAATCACCGATATGGAAACTGCAAAGGGGCAGGTTGCGCAAGCCAACACTCCTGCAATGGAAGTTTTGGCAGAGCGCAGGCAGGTGGTGTCCTCGCTTAATCAACCGATGAGCGATGCGGATTTCATTGCGGAATACGGCATGAAAGCACGCAATTTAGGTTTCCACTCGCTCACAGGTACGGCAGTTCCCACAATGCGCAACACGCTCAAAGTGGTCGTGGACAGGATGACCACGCTCAAGGAGGGCGACAATGTGGTGCTCCGTCTGCTGGAAACCGCCAAGGTGCAGGGACTGCGTATTCCACGGCAGAGCCGACTGATTGCATCTGCCAAGATAGAGGGCAACCGTATGCACCTGCTCATTAGGAGCATTGAGGTGAACGGTCATATCATAGCCGTCAAGCTCTCGGCATACGACATGGACGGACAGGAGGGCGTGTATATCCCCGGCTCTGAGGACATCAACGCTCTCAAAGAGGTCGGGGCGAACATCGGCGGCTCGATGGGGACTTCTTTCACCTTTGCTTCCTCCGCCAAGGACCAGATTATTTCCGAGGCGGCTCGTGGTGTGATGCAGGGGGCAAGTCAGCTTCTCCAAAAGAAACTGCGCACCGTCAAGGTAACACTCAAAGGGGGCTATCGCCTGTTTTTGGTTCAGACCAAATAAAATAATCTAAAATGAGAAAACAATAACATCAAATCAATAACAGCAATGAAGAAACTTATTTTATCAGTGATGCTACTTGCATCAGCAATGGGGACAGCCTTTGCTCAGGAAACAGACAGCAATGTAGTGCTCAATCCCAATCGTCCGCTCTCTTCGGGCGAACTCTTTCAAGGTATGAGCCGTGCCATTCCCAATGCTCGTGTCGTCCTGCCATACGGCTTGGACGTTACCTTCGGCAAGACCGTGCATCTCATCTTTCCCTCTGCCGTGCGCTATGTGGACTTGGGTTCGCAGAACATCATCGCCGGAAAAGCGGAGAATGCTGAGAACGTGCTGCGTGTGAAGGCTGCCGTCAAGGACTTTGAAACGGAAACCAACATGAGTGTTATCTGCGAGGACGGCTCGTTTTACGCTTTCAACGTAAAATATGCCGATGAGCCGGAGAAACTCAGCGTGGAAATGAAGGACTTTCTGTCACCAACAGACGGACGATTGCCAAGCAACCGTGCCGACATCTACTTCAAGGAACTTGGCAACGAGTCGCCCGTATTGGTCAAGTTGATGATGCAGACCATCTATCAGAACAGCCAGCGCACCATCAAGCACATCGGGGCGCAGCAGTTCGGCATGAAGTTCCTGCTGCGAGGATTGTATGCCCATAACGGTTTGCTGTATTTCCACATCCGTATGGAAAACGGCACGAACATGCCGTATTCGGTGGACTTTATCACGTTCAAGGTGGTGGATAAGAAAGTGGCAAAGCGCACCGCCATACAGGAACAGGTGCTTCAGCCCTTGCGTGCCTGGCATCAGGTGATGCAGGTAAAGGGTAAGGATAGTGAGCATTCAGTGTTCGTGCTGGAACAGTTCTCGCTCTCGGAAGACAAGCAATTAGAGGTAACGCTCTACGAGCGAAACGGTGGGCGCACGCTGACCTTTTATGTCGGGCAGGAAGACCTGATGCTGGCCAAGAAAATTGATAACCTCAAACTCAAATGGTAGGCTTTATGAAGAAGAAACTCATTTTATCGGCTTGCATGGCGGTGGCCATGACTTTCAGTCTTCCATCGCACGCACAGCGACTTATTCCTAAACAGAAAGGAATAGAAATTGTGGGTAGTGTTCCTCTTATCAAGGGAGAAAAGCTCTTTCATGGAGATAACTTCGGTGTGGGCGTATCGCTTACCCGTTACTTGAAGCGTGAGAACTACACCTTTGTCTTGGCAGAGTATGAACAGCAGAATATGCCGTATAGAGAGTATGGCGTGAAACTCAAAGATGCGTTGCTTCATTTGGGCTATATGCACCCGATACTCTCCGACAATGGCAAGAACGTGTTTTTCTATGGTGGCATATCTGCTTTGGGTGGCTACGAGGAACTGAACGGGGACAAAAAGCTGCTGCCCGATGGGGCAACATTGCTCGACCGCTCACGCTTCGTCTATGGCGGTGCCGTGCATGGCTCGGTGGAAGTGTTCCTCACGGACAGGTTTCTGTTTCTTGTCAAGGCACAAGGACGGTTGCTGTTTGGAACGGACATACATCATTTCCGTCCTGCACTCTCGGCAGGGTTTAGGTTTAATTTTTAAGCAAGAAGAAAAATGAAAAAGAAGATTTTAAGTTCGATATGGGTAATGGGTGTGCTTGCCCTTGCCGTGTTTTGCTTATCTGCTTGTGATAGGGAGTTGGATGTTCAGCAGTCTTATCCGTTCACTCTCGAGACGATGCCCGTTCAGAAGGACATCATCAAGGGACAGACGGCAGATATACGCTGCACCCTCAAACGAGGGGGCGAATTTGCCGACACGCACTACACCATCCGATATTTCCAACCGGACGGCAAGGGAACACTGAAAATGGACGACGGGACGGTATTCAAGCCCAACGACCGCTATCCGCTCACGAAAGATGTGTTCCGCCTGTACTACACCTCGCTCTCCACTGACCGTCAGACGATTGACGTGTACGTGGAGGACAGTTTCGGTAAGATGCAGCAACTGACTTTCAGTTTCAACAACGAAAAGGCGGAGGATAAGGAAAAGTCCGCCGCAGTAGTAACCAAAGCCTTGAACGATGCGAACGGTTAAATGCTTTGCCTTATTCTGTATGGTATGCTTGTTCTGCCAGCCGATCCTTGCCCAGCGCAGGGTACGGTTGGCGGACTTGCCGCCTTTTGAGCGTGCCGTGGCCGTCGTGAAATACTTTGAGGGACTGCATGGCTGGAAGGATTATCCATACGTCGGGTATGGTCATCAGTTGCAGCCGGGTGAGCACTTCACGGCAAACATGACGGAACGGCAGGCGGACTCGCTGCTCCGTGCCGACCTTTGGAAATGCTTTGAACACTTCAAAGGCTATGGCAAGGATGCCCTGCTGCTGACCTTGCTTGCCTACAATGTGGGTATGGGGAGGTTGCTTGGCTATGGCAAGCACTCCAAAAGCCGACTGCTGCGAAAAATAGAGGCTGGGGATAGGAATTTCTATCGGGAGTATGTCTCGTTCTGCCGATACAAGGGAAAGATTTTACGTGGGTTGGTGAAACGAAGAATTTTAGAATATCTAATGTTTTATGTGCCATAAGCGGTTTTTGATTTTTGTTCCCTTGTTGTCGTAAGATAATAAGGAAGTTTATTTTATTTCAGCTGGTGCAACAGCTTACGATAGAGAAAAATGACAAATTGACACAAATCAAGAGGTGATACCCGACAGGCTTGCCATAATGACATTTTTGGTGCGAATTTGTGCAAAGGTACGCATTTTGTCCTTAGCTTCACAGCGTATCATTTTTAAGACCCCAGCTAAGGACTGGTATTTTATAGTTATGTATAGAATTTTTATATCTCACTCGTGGACTTATTCTAAGGAATACGACAAGATTGAAGAGTTTCTGAAGGAACAAGGTGTTTCGTTTTACAATCACTCCGTTCCGAAAGATGACCCTGTTCATACCAATGGAACAGACAAAGAACTGTATGAAAAGATTGATGCCAAAGTAAGAGGTTGCAGTTGTGTTATCATTCTTGCTGGTGTGTATGCTTCATATAGCAAATGGATTAACAAGGAAATCGAAATTGCGAAGAAGTACAACAAGCCTATCATTGCCGTTGAACCTTTCGGCTCAGAAAGAACTTCAAAGGTAGTAAAGGAAGCTGCTACTGTCATTGTAGGTTGGAGAGCGTATTCTGTTGCTAATGCTGTTAAAACCTATGCGTTATAGTCTATGAAAAAAGCACTACTCATCGGTATCAACGACTATCCTATACAGCCATTGAGAGGTTGTATAGAAGATGTACGAACACTCCATTCCGTCTTAGAACGGAATGGAGATGGTTCAAAAAACTTCGATATTTTGTCACTTGAGGACGTACAATCATCTAATAAAGCAATGGAAGCCATTGAAGAACTGTTCAAGGGCGACGAAGATTTTGCTTTACTCTATTATTCTGGACACGGATTTGTCAATACTATTGGTGCAGAATTGGTATTCCCTGATGATTGTTGTAAAGATGGATACCATAAGGGGTTGCAGATGTCAGACATAATGCAGGTTGTCAATCGTTCCAAAGTGAAGAACAAGGTGGTCATACTCGACTGTTGCCACGCTGGTAATATGGGTGAGAACATACGCTCTGCCGAAAGTGAACTAAGCGAGGGCGTATCCATTCTTACAGCTTGTCGCAAAGACGAGTCTGCTTTGGAAATGGGTGGACACGGTGTCTTTACTGAACTTCTTTGCGAGGCATTAAGAGGTGGCGCTGCCGACTTTTCAGGCAACATCACAATGGGCGGCATTTATGCCTACATCGACCGCTCTTTTGGTTGTTGGGAGCAAAGACCAATTTTCAAAACCAATATATGTCGGTTTGCTCCGTTGAGAACAGTTGTCCCTAAAATCTCCAATGAGATTATTCGTGAATTAAGGACTTTATTCAATGACCCAACAGAGGTTTTCCAGTTAGACCCTTCTTTTGAGTACACCAATGTTCCAGAGTGTGAGCTGACACCTATAGAGCCTTATGCCCAGAAAGAGCATATCGAGCAATTCAAGACGTTGCAAAAACTCCAAAGCATTGGTTTTGTAGAACCAATTGAAGAGGAGTATATGTATTATGCTGCAATGCACTCAACTGGCTGCCGACTTACGGCATTAGGGCAATATTATTGGCGTTTAGTTATAAATGATAGAATATGAGCAGATTATTTACAGAAGATTTCTTTCGGAATTATAGCCGTACTTCACTTAACGAATCACAGCAGAGAGAGCAACGTTTATTTTCGCAAACAGCATCTTTGAGTGATAGTCAAACGTTTGATATATTCCTCTCTTACAATATTGCCGACAAAGCTGTTGTAAAAGGTATATATTACTACTTGTCAAAGTTAGGGTATAAAGTGTATTTAGATTCTATTATAGACCCTGACTTGAATCGAAACCTTGTTACGAAACAGACAGCAGAGAAGATACGCAAAAGGTTGAGGAATAGTAAATCTCTGATTTTCGCAGCGTCCAAAGGAGCTTCTTTAAGTAAATGGATGACGTGGGAATTAGGAATGGTAGATGGCAATACCTCTAAATGTATGCTTCTTCCAGTTGCACAAGGTTATGAAGTCGTCTATAATAAGCAAGAGTACCTAAAACTCTATCCTGTAATTTACTTATCAAATAGCTATACGTCAAAAGTTAAGGATGATAGTGGCATTGAGAAGGATTTGTTATCGTTCGTATCTCCTTCGATGTGATAATCAAAGTAGGGCTTCCTACACTTTACCTAAAAAGCCGTGATGGATAAAACAAATCTAATCACGAGGATGTCATCTAAACTGTGTCATGCACTAAAACAATAAATTCATCATCGCTCTGTTTATCGAGCATAAAGATTAGTACAATGACACAAGAAGAGTACGCAAAAATGTTGGCTTCCGCCAAAGAGCAATTCAAGGTTGGCAAGCCTTTGTTTGGCAAGGATGGTGCATTCCACCAAGTATTGGAAGACTTTCTCAACGCCGCCATGGAGGGCGAGTTGGAAACCCACCTTGACGCCACCAAGCCGTTAAGCGGTAATCGCCGTAATGGCAAGATGCACAAGCAGCTCCAAACGGAGTATGGCCCCGTAGAGATCGAGACTCCCCGTGACCGTGATGGCAGCTTTGAGCCGGAAACGGTGAGGAAACGCCAGACGATCCTTGCCGAGGGCCTTTCTGATAAGATCATCAGCCTTTACGCCAGCGGTCAGAGCATGCAGCAGATCAGCGACTTCATCGAGGAGAACTATGGCAGCAGGCTCTCCAAGGAAACCATCAGCAACATCACGGAGAAGGTTTGGGACGAAATCAAGTCGTGGCGCAACCGTCCTCTGGATGCAGTCTATCCCATCGTCTGGATGGATGCCATCCATTACAAGGTGCGCAACGACAAGGGGTCGGCAGAGTCGCGTGCCATTTATAATGTCATCGGCATTGACAAGAACGGGCGCAAGGACTTGCTGGGCATGTATGTGTCTCACAGTGAGGGCGCTAACTTCTGGCTCGGTGTCTTGACCGACCTTCAGAACCGTGGCGTGAGAGACATCTTGATTGCCTGCGTGGACGGTCTGTCGGGCTTCCCCGATGCCATCCGGAGCGTGTTCCCCAATACGGACGTACAACTGTGTATCGTGCATCAGATACGCAATTCCGTGAAGTATGTGGGCAGTAAGAACCAAAAGGAATTTCTAAGGGACCTCAAGTTGGTCTATGCCGCTGACACAAAGGAAAAAGCTGAGACGGAACTTGATAATCTGGAGGAGAAGTGGGGCGGACTTTATCCCATTGTCATCAAGTCGTGGAGAGACAAATGGGAGCTGCTGAGCTGCTGTTTTCAATATACCGCGGCCATCCGTAAGATCATCTACACCACCAATACCGTAGAGGGCTACCACCGTCAAGTCCGCAAAGTCACCAAGACCAAGGGCGTCTTTCCGACAGACGACGCGCTTTACAAGCTTGTCTATCTGGCCTATCGCAATATCCGCAAGAAATGGACCATGCCGCTTGCAAACTGGGGACAGACGGCGCAACAATTGGCCATAAAATTTGGAGATCGTTTCAAGATCATGTAACTTTGCGCTGCCGCGGGCTCCTCGTCGTCGAAACGCGATTAAAAATCGCGTCCCGCCGACCGAGGTTGAAGCCTGACGGAGAAGGCGCACTGACACAGTTGAGTTGACTAACCCTCTAATCACGGCTTTTAGTTTCTTGATATCTTGCACATAAGATGCTACTATAAAAACACTTGGTATATGTTATTTTTGTTATCGGGATTGAATTTTATTCCTGCGACTTTCTTTTGCTTCTTTGCTTTGGTCGCCTGCTCGTTCAAAGACAAAGAAAAGAAGCCACGCAAATTTTCGGTTTGCGTGGCTCGTGGTCTTATTCAAGATGCTGTTTCTACACTTTCGTTATTCTGTCTATTCGTTCATTGGGGTGTCTGTCAAATGCCCAATTTATTTCATCATCGGGCAGGGTGCTGTGAATGCTTCCACCCATCACTAACCCACAATCTTGCAGGACTTTCTGCCGTGCTTCCTCCTTGCTCTCCGCAACTACATCGAATACGCCATCGAAAACATATTGCGTATATACCAAAAATCTCTGTTTCATCTTCGTAAACTTAAAATTCAACCTTTAACAATCTGTATTCCTTTGGCTCTCCATTGGATAATTTGCGGTGGGTGAGCCAAAAGTGGTGTGCACCATAGCCGTATGCAAAGAATTTGTCAAGTTCCGTTTCTTCGGATAGTTTATTGATTGCCGTCCTTAACTCTTCCTCATTTTCGGACAGGGTTATCGCATTGATAACCCTGATGAGTATGTGCGGTATCTCGTCCGCACAGTTATAGATAATGTTTTCAATCTCTGTTTTCATATCTGTGTCTATTTAATTGTTCATATTTTATGCAGTCGCTTTCATTCGTTGGCTGATTAGCCTTCGGTTGGCATTGACAAGGCTCACGATTTGGTCGTGGTATTCCGTGTTCTTATTGCATACCCCACGACTTTGCACCACTTCCAAAGTCTTTAATGACACCTCTATCGTCTCTATTCGTTTGCCCTCAATGGTAGCCGATAGGATTAGTGAGTCCTCTTTAAGATAATACTCATTGGAGAATACGCAATGGTGCATGGTTGCTCCCTCCTCCAAATGCTCACGCACACTCTCCAAAACGTGGACTTGGATTGTGCCATCGGTGAAGCATATACCGAAGAACTTGGATTTGAGTTCTTGGAAACGCTTTTCATCTTCCATCGCCTTTTGCCGTTTCTCTGCAATCTCCTCCCTTTCCCTTTGTCTGTTGAGTTCCTCCTGTCTGCGGTCGTGCTCGGCTTTAAGGTCGGCAGGACAAAGATATTTCGGGCTGTGTGTGTCCCTGCCCAATCTGCGGAGCATGTCCACATAGTCGCACCAAAGGGAAATGTCGGTTATATCGTAGCCGTTGCGGACTGCAATCTTATAGGAGTTCCAATGCTCGTCAAACGCTCTTCTTTTGCCAAGAAAATAACGCAGGTGGTCTGTACGTCCCGACTTCATCAATGTTTCGGCACGGCTGTCCGTGAGCAACGCAGGTATCAGCGTTGTTGGCTCTATTCCATAGAAGTTGTCCTCAAAGCCATTCCTGAGCAGGGTGTCCGACACCTTGAACTTCGGATATATCGGGGAATAGGCTGCATATCGGTAGGCTTCATTGTCGTTGCGGATTGCCATAGGGGTGTAGAATGAAAAAGTATCGACATATCTTCCCAATGTGCGAGGAATGGCTACTATGGCTTTTCTCCCCTCAGCGTTCCACCAATACTGCCCGATTTCAAGCGCATAATATTCAGCCTTGCAGCCTTTCTCCATTCCTGCCACGAGGAGGAACATTCTCAACACTTGATATTCTCCATGAGCGGTAAGGGTCGTGAAGTAGTGCGTCTGCTGCAATTTACGCTCAAAGGTTTCCCTGACCTGCAACTTTGCCCTGCAATAGGGACAAGTGCAGGTTTCTTTGGGTTTGTCCATCACCCAACTATGTCCGCAGTCCATACACGTTGTGCGACCTTTGGGCAGTCGGTAGGCAAAGTGGCTTATGCACTCACGGAAAGCCCATTTGGTTTGTGTCTTGGTTATCGGGCGAAGGTGCTTGCTCTCGGCAAGGACTGCCTTTTCAAATCTGTTTCTTGGTTTCATATCTTAAAAATCAAATAAGGATTGCTGTACTTGGGGTGATGTGCTCTCGGACTTTTTCGGTCGTACGTTACGGCTCTGCATCTTAGCAAGTTCCTCACGCTGATATTGCGCAATGGCTTGCTTGCGTGCTTCGGCTTTCTCCTCCTCCGTAAGTTCCACAATGTGGTTTACTGCCACTTGGTAAGTAATGGTATTGTCCACCTTGATGTCGTCCTCATCGTAGTAGTGTACTGCCATAGAGTAGATTTCATCATCATTGAAGCCATTGCAGCCACTTTTCTGCACTTCGCTGACTATATAGGCGATACACTCCTCGATGTTCTTGCCCGGTTTCATCAAGTTGGGGGCAAACAAGGGGTCTGTCATAGCACGTTGGTTGAGGTATTCGGCTATCGTGCGTGTGAAATGTTCTGTTCCTTTCATAGTCGTATATGTTTTGATGTTGTTAATACTTGGGAATTTGGCTTTCACTTCGTCCGCCGATTTACAATTCCACTATCTGATTGACACGTCCATATAAATAGGCTCTTAGGCTCGTTCTGTCGGGTGCGTAATACTCTGCCCACCTTCCATACTGACTGACAATGTATTTTTTCAGCACATCGAAGAAGTCAAATCGCCAACCTTGCAAGGGAACGGCTGTACGGAAGTAGGTGTTTGAGTTCACCGCTTCGCAAAGCCAGTCCTTTTCCTCACGGCTCATACGCTCGCCACGATTGAGTTTCGCACGCAGGAGATACACCTTGCTGCCTGAAAGGCTCTCCAACGGCTCAACGTCCCACTGCACGAACTTAGTTGCCAACACTTGCTCACTTTGTCTATCCACAGGGTTAATGCGGTAATGAGAGGAGGAGCTATATCCTTTTTTCTTCATCGAAGATGTTATGTTTACTTTCTGCTTATCCATAGCGACATTTTTTTTATGCGTCCAAAGATCGGAGTATGCTGATTCCTTTTTGTAGCAATACACGAGGTAGCGGGGGAAGGCTTGCACAAGGTTTTGGCAAAAAATACAACCCGCAGGGATGGAGATTTTTCAGACAAACCGAAGGCATCGACCTTGGGAAAGCCACAATACCCCGTACTACCTTTGCGGATAAAAAGGGAACAGCCCGTCTTGCTACATCGCATATTGTGGAGCCGTGGAAGAGAAGCGAAAGTGCAACGCTTGAAATGGAAAACAAAAAAGGTGGCTATCTGCAAAAGCGAGATAACCACCTCATGAAATAGTGTGAAAGTTTTATAGGAGCGTACTTCTCAAAGCACGCAGATCAGTATGGCGCAGAGTATCGCCAGCCAGAAAAGAAAGCTCAGAAGCGTAAATGTCACTTTCAGGATTACCCGGACTATAAAGCGCAGGATCAGAAAACCTGCAATGACTGACACGGCAGTTACGACTTGCGGCGTTACCATCTTTGAGATAAGGTAAACTGCACCGATGACAAGGGAAAGCAGAAGGACGGGTTCGATGAAGCGTGTCCAACCGAAGCGGCGGACTTGCTTGGGAGAAGTCGGCTGCTGCCTGTTCCTGTCGGTCTTGTTCGATGCGTCTGCCTTGATGAAGGCAGGTGTGTGAACGTCTTGATTCATGATGATTGTATTCATAATCGGGGCTTTTAATAGTTCAAGAGCGATAACAAGATGCGCAGACTACACAAAGGCAAGTGTTTGCCCAAACTCTTGGCGTGTGGAGTGGAGCGTGTATCTTGGCTCTTGACACTACAAAAGCTCCCGATGGTGTTACATCAAGTTATGCTCTCACTGCCTATCGTTGGCAGACCATTGACCTCGATGAGCAGAACGATTGTCCCTGTCAGTTCGGTGTATAGTTTCTCATACTCCGGACTTGCGCCGAAGTCGTCCGTCAGTTCGTACTTGTCGAAAACGCTTTGCACAGCCTTGTTTTTCAGAAATATCGGGGAAAGTCTTTCGGGGAGTGGGGAGGGCAGTTCTTTCTCAAACTCATTCTCTAAGACAGCCACAAGTGTGTCATACTTGGAAAAGTACAAGCCTTGATACAGCACCTCGCTTGCCATTGTCTCCGCTTCGGGATGCGAGAAGCCTTGCGCCACTGCGTCGCAGTAAGTGGTGAGGGCTTCATCGGCTCTTGCCGTTATGAATGGTTTGTCACTCAGCATTTCAGGGAAATGCTCACTGAGGTAGTTCTCTAACTTCAGACGGAAGTAGGAAAGTTCTTTCTTTGTCGTTTCCATATTTTTTTTGATTAGAAATTACAACTATGTGTATTATTCTTTTTCGTGTAACGTTACTTGGCTGTTTTTGCAGGTGGGGCACTTGCAAAGTCAAACTTATCCAATTTCTTGGATACGGTAAGCATGTCACTCTCTATCTTCTTATTTGTTATTCGGGCATAAAGCTGAGTTGTGGTGATACTCGTATGCCCTAACATCTTAGAAACAGACTCCACAGGAACACCCTTGGAGAGCATCATCGTGGCAAAGGTGTGGCGAGCCATGTGAAAGGTCAGGTTCTTGTTGATACCACAAACATCCGCAATCTCTTTCAGATAAGAGTTCATTCGTTGATTGCTGAGGATGGGAATCAGCCTACCATTCTTGGCCTTACCTTCATACTTCTTAATAATCATTTTAGGAATATTGAGAAGAAGGATATGGCTTGGCGTATCAGTCTTCTGACGTGCAGTTACTATCCATTGTTTGCCATCCATCGTGATGATGTTGGCGGGAGTAAGGTTCGCCACATCGACGTAAGCCAGTCCCGTAAAGCAAGAGAACAAAAAGATGTCGCGGACATTGACCAGTCGCTGCGTTGCAAACTCCTTGTGCATAATGACATCAATCTCTTCATCAGTAAGGAAGCCACGATCCACTCGCTTGGTCTTGAAGTGAATGTTAAGAAATGGGTCGTGATTGAAGACTCCAGCCTTTCTACCAAATATAATAACAGTCTTGAAAGTCTTTAAGGTCTTGATGGCCGTGTTGAAGCTTTGCCCAACCGCAGTTTTGAGATAGACTTCGAAATCGTGAATCACGATAGGTGTCAGTTCTATGATGTTTAGGTCTGTACGTGCATACTTCACCTCAAGAAAGCTGGCAAAGTGACGCTTGCAAATATCAAACTTGCGGTAGTTGGCTTTAGTAACTCCACGGCCTATTTGTGCATACATATCATTATTGTACTTGGTAAACAAAGAGAGCACAGTTTCCATATCCTCTCGCTTGCCCAGATACTCCGACTTGATGCGTTCAAGACTCAGTTCCTCGGAAAACTCCAATCGCAGGAAGATCATCTGAAGGTCTGTGCCAATACTTGTCAGCTGGGCGTTGGTAACCAAAGCTTCCCTGGTTCTTCCTCGTACTTTTCCCAATGTACTGTCCCATGTTTCAGGATCAACACTGATGCCCGTTGTGCCGAGTGACATTCTCTCTCCATTAAGATGAATACGCATCATAACTGATGCCTTCCCTTCCTTGTTCAAATAATTGCTTCGCAAATAGAAGCTTGTTCTGAAAATACTCTTCATACTTACAAGTTTTTTTAATGCAGAGGTAATTTGTGTTTCAGACCCGATCGTGGGTGAGTTACGCATTTTTTTTACAGCTGCAAAGTTCGACATAATTCTTTGAATAACAATGAAGTATGCAGTATCTGTACGTACTCTGTATGGTATCACTGGCTACAATTTTACAAAGCTGATTTTTTCTGTAGCCATATTGTAGCCAGTTGGGAGTATTTTGAGCGTTTCGGCGGTATCTGTATGTACTCCCCGAAAGGGAGTCATATGAACAAATAATCGCCGTAACTCACTGAGGTTACGGCGATTATCTGATTAAATCGATTTCTTGCAATCTCTTGTTCAGAGTACGTAGAGTGGAGCTGGCGGGAGTCGAACCCGCGTCCAAACAGGGAAATCATACGCTTTCTACACGTTTATTCCGGCCTTCATTTTCGTGTGACGGCAAGACCCGGACCACCAACCGCCACCTTAGCCTCTAAATCTCACCCCTGCATCGAGGCCTGCAAGAGCTATTTCCGATTTTCCTGCACCACTATATCCTCAGATTCGGAACAACATCCTTGGAGTGATGTCTCGTTCCATCACCTTGTGACGGAATTAAGCCAGTAATCTACTGTACTTCGATTAGGCAGCGAGAGCGTAATTGTTTTCGCCAATTAAATTTTTGATAACTCGGATTAAGGAGCAAGCTACCGACGCTCCGCGTGCTTACGTACCATCTCATCCTGCTGTCAAATCCAGTCAACCCCGAGATGTTGTACCACACTGAAATTCAGTGCTTTGCGTACTAAGAAACCCCATCGTGTGGACAATGTGTGGACACAAATCCTTGATTATCATCCCCATTTCAAGCAATTTCCTATTGCAAAATTAGTACAAATGCACGAAACCACAAAATAAAACAGCAACTTTTTGCATGTGTGTTGACAAAGAGTGTACACACAGAAGTAAATACTCATGAGAGAACGGATTATTTCGCTGTACTGATAACCGAACGATCTACATCTAAGACCGAGGGTTGAGTCGATTACAGATGACAATGTGGAGTCAAATTGATCCATAATCAGAAATATTCCTCCAAAAGGAGCGAGTTTCTCAGATTTAATCTGTATTTTTGCCAAGCCTATCGTCGGATTCTCTTGTTTGTTTTTGCAACACTAAGATAAGTGAATTCTTCGACATGGCAAAATCCTGAGCTGCTCGGCTCTGCCGCTTAGCTTGTCTAAGAACTTTTTGTAGCTCAGGTACTTAAAAAGTTTAATTTATAATAGTGTTGCGGAATTAAGGGAAATAATCGACATCATCATCAAAATAATGGCTAAAAACGTATTATCACTTACCAATTCTCAAGCTATGGACTTCTTTATGAATTCAAAGAGGTTCCATGGCTTTGAACTGCCTGAATATTTCACTTTTGACTCAGTCTTGAATTATGTCAGAACGACTATTGGTGAAATGTAAGACTTTATACGGTCTTTCCTTGATTCATGACTTCTGCCTCTTGCAATACGATATGCAAAAGTATAAAACCAAATCTCGAAAAAATAATATTCGCGTAACTCATTGAAAATAATCAATTTAAATTAAGTCCGAGAATTTTTCTTTGGACAGTAGTGAACTAAATTATACAGTAACTAAGTTAATTCAAGAATCCCCCAGTTTATTTCTCCGTGAGAGAAAACACAGGAATAGGTAAAAAACGCTAAAAAAATAAATCAGCGAAGAAATGCCAATCCACATATAATAATAATCCTTGTTATTTTCATATATTTCTAAAATATAGGCCAATATTATAACGGTAAGGAATACAAGTAAATATATCGTTAAAATCCATATATTATTCAACCCGCCTTTGGATTCATTTCCAAAAACAGACTTCATTAATTTCCCATTGGCATTTGGTTGAAAGATTGCTGCGCCTATGATACTAACTACTATTGCAGTTGTTCCGATAGTGGGAAACAGTAATGCATATAAAGACATTCCGAATCCGCCTCCCAACAAAAGTTTAAACATTTGACAGTCTGAGAAATAGTATTTTACAATCTTATTCATTTTTTCAGGTTATTATTCATCTAATACAATTTTTAAGAATAGGGGCCTATTGACTCCTTGGGTGGATTCAACATGCAAATGCACTACGGGTGCAAAGTTAAAGAATATTTTCATAAAAACGCTCAAAAGGGGTACAAAAATTTAATTTTTCTCTCGGACGACGATTAATTTTGTCTGTAACCTTAGTGATGAACTGATGGCTTATGTCATCAAAATTAGTTGATTTTGGGATATATTGACGGATAAGACCATTCTGATTTTCAATAGAGCCTTTCTGCCATGATGAATACGGATCGGCAAAATATATTTTCGTATCAAGTGCCTTGCTTTACATATTCCGGAGCATACCCGTTCAGAAATTCGGAGGCGTAGTCAACGCCTGAGGGAGGCATAATAGCCTGTTTTTGATGTTCGTTCGTCCATAAAATAGTGAAAAAATGGACATAATGACCAAATCAAGTGTTTTTTTCCGGAGCATACCCGTTCAATGGGTAAAAAATGAATTCGGATACAACTTTTTCCGGAGCATACCCATTCACTTTATGATAAAAGTGGCGCTCAGAATCTCTTTTCCGGAGCATACCCGTTCATTCATACCATTGAATAACAGGCCGATACTATTATTTTTCCGGAGCATACCCGTTCACTTTTATAGGTTCTTCAGTTACTTTTGTATTAGAAATAACAATTCTAGTACGGAAATGGCAGGAACAATAAAAGACATGAGCCTTATCACAATACTCTGTTAATAATTACGTAATCGTTTGAAAATGAGCAGGTTGATTAACAAAACATAACTAAATAAATTTGGCTAAGTGTCTGATTTTCAGTACCTTTATAGTTGATTCAAGACTTTAAAAGTATGATGTTTTCAGAGCCACTTAGCCAATATGAGGAGATCCTCAAGGATGCAATCCGTACATCAATGAAAGAATCTGGTGCAAAGTTAGCAAAAACTTTCCAGACTCTGCTCATCGAGATACTGACTTTATATATGATTCTACCCAGAAAGATAAACTTCACACAGATGGCTCGCTACGGCAAGCATGGTGAGCAGACCTATCGTCAGAACTTCAACCGTAGGAAGAAGGGCTGCATCGATTGGTTTCTGTTGAACCTGTCTCTTGCAAGGCGTGTGTTGGATATGGATGGCTTACTTGCCATTGCCATAGACCCATGCTATATCAGCAAGGCTGGGAAGAAAACTCCTCATATCGGACGGTTCTGGTCGGGATGTGCGGGGGCTGTGAAGCACGGACTTGAAATCATGGGCATCGGCTTACTGGATGTTGCCAACAACAAATGCATGATGCTGCGTGCCCATCAGACAATGGGGAACTCCGCACTGAAGATGAGAAACAAGACACTCGTCGAATATTACATCAGTGTTATGAAGCGGTATTCAAAGAAACTGCTGAGTATCACTGACATAGTAGTGGCTGACGCATTCTTCTCCACATCCACGTTTGAGAAGGGCATGTCGGAGCTTGGCTTCTATCTAGTCAGCCGCTTCCGTGACAACGCTTGTCTGCATTACATTCCCAAGAAGGAAAAAAGGCGTGGACGACCAAGAGTTAAGGGAGACAGGATTGACTTGGCAAACCTCAACCTCTCATGCATGGAAGAAATGCACATTGATGGTCTGGACGGAAAGGCGTACACCCTCGAGGCTTATGCTAAGGCTCTGAAGAAGAGGGTGCGGCTTGTCATTTGGCGAATGCCCGGTGGAAATTGCAAGTTGTTCTTCTCGACAAAACTCTCTATGAAGGGTGAGGAAGTATTGAAGACATACCGCACTCGTTTCCAGATAGAGTTCTGCTATCGCGACAGCAAGCAGTTTACGGGACTTATGGATTGTCAGGCAAGACACAAGAGACAGTTGGATTTTGCGTTCAACGCATCGTTCGCCTCTATGAATGCCGCCAAGGTCTTCATGAAAGACAATGGTATGGACAATTCTATGGCAAAAGTTAAGTCGCTGATGTTCAATGCAAACTATACGAAATTAATTTTCGACATGTCCCGATGCCGACCGAACCGAACTTTAATTAGTAAGATTGTCAAAGAACTCATTGGCTGGCAGCCTAAGGCCGCGTAGCCATATACTCAAATTTTAACGAACTATTGTAATATATATTCCCAACATAAACGAACATGGCCATATTTTTTAAGTCCATTTAAACAACTCGTCCATCTTATTTGCAGCACCTACCTGAGCTTCATCCATGATTTTAGCGTAGATTTCTGTTGTCTGAATCTTCAAATGTCCTAACTGCTTTGCTACAACAGCAATGGGAATGCCGCTACTAAGCAACACGGTTGCATTGGAATGGCGTGCACAATGATAGGTTATCTTTTTCTCTATACCAGCATCCTTTATCCAGAGAGCCAATCGCTCATTGGCATAATCATTCTTGGGAAGGCAGAACAGAGGGGTGTTATTGTCAACCGCATGAGGAAGCAGATTCAAAGCAACTTGAGGTACATACACCTTAAGATGCTGCTTGGTCTTCACCATTATAATGTCTATATACTTACCATTTGCGTCTGTATGAATGTCACTCCTTGTTATCGCCTTTAAGTCACTCCAACGAAGTCCAGTATAGCAACTGAACAAGAAGGAAGGCTTGATGTCATACTTACCATGAGTGAATGGAGTATTAATCAGCATGTTGATCTCTTTATGAGACAGAAACTCTCTTGTGCCTTTCTTTGCAGGAACCTTCTCTTTCGAATTCAATTCGTTCATTGGGTTGTGAGCAATCAACGATTCTCTTACCGCCGTATTCAGCGCGTTGTTGAGAGTTGCAATAAGTCGGTTCTGAGAATTCTGTCCTATAAGTATCTCTTTACGTTTATTCGGGTCTTTTGATCGCTGAAAATTCAGATTCAACGCCTTGTGCTTGAGATAATCAATAAAGAGAAGACACCATTTCTTGTCAATATCTCCAAGCTGACTATGTGGACGGAATAGTTCTGAATGCTGAGCAAGTGAGTTCATGGATGAATAGGTACTATGACGATTACCTGTTTCCTTCAACGACCGTTCTGCCAATTCCTTTGCATAATCAGGCAACAAGACCTTTGTCTTTGGCAATGGTTTGAAGTCTGCTTCCTCACGCTCCAGGTCTGCATTTAGCGTATCGCATACCACTTGCTGTAATCTAAGTTTCTCAAGTTTCGGATTTAGACTTTGAGGTTGAATTTATTGCATAAAAAAGGCTTT
>CALKIW010000122.1 GCA_937995875.1 uncultured Bacteroidales bacterium
GCTATTTATCCTTTCTACGGGGACAGTTTGGGGACAAGAGAAAATACTGACCTTAGACCAAGCCATTGAACTGGCCTTAGCTAATAACAGGAATTACCTCAGCTACCAAATGAAGGTTGAAGAGCGTAGGGCTTTGGCCAAGAATAAATGGGAGTTGGACAAAACCAAGTTTTATTACGGGTACGACCAAGCCAATGTAGCGCACAACGAGCATCCCCTACACACCTTCGGTATCGAGCAATCGATGCCCTTCCCTACCGTCTTCGCGGAACGCAACCGCTACAAACGATTGGAAGTAGCTATGGCCGAAATGGAACAGAAGCGACAGAAAGTATTGCTGACCAGAGAGGTTTCCGCTGCTTACCAGCAAGTGATATTTCTACAAGCAAAACGCAGATTCTATGAGAAATTGGACAGTCTTTATGGCATTTTAGATGAAAGTGCTGTCACACGCCATCGACTGGGCGACATCAGTCAGCTCGACCTGATGAATGCGCAGGCCAAGAAACGTCAGTCGGCATTGGAGTTGGAACAATTAGACTATGACCTCTGCAATGCCAAGCAGCAACTGAACAGCTTGTTGCAGACCGATGAGCCCTATTCCATGCCGCAGTCGGCGTTAGCTCAGATACCCATCAGCGCACCGGATTTCGAACAACATATCGACCTGCTGGCTCTCAGTATCAATTCCGACCTGATTACATCGACCGTCAAAATCGAGAAACAACGACTGCTACCCGATTTTAACGTGAGCTATTTCTATGCCAACAATCCACAGAAAAATAATCGCGGATATAACGGATTTGAGGTGGGCATAAGTTTCCCTTTGTTCACCGGAGCACAAAAAGCTAAGATGCGCGCAGGCAAAATAGCCCTCAACACTAACAAAATACAGATGGAAAGCAGTCGTATCCTTTTGGAGAGCAAATACAATCAGCTGAAAAGTGAACTTGCCAAACATCAGATTGCCATCAATTTCTATAACGCAACAGGTAGAAAATTAAGTGATGAAATCATCCGGTCGGCCACCAAAAGCTATAAGGCCGGAGCCATAGACTTCTACCAGTTTGCACAAAGTATGGAAAACTCCATCAAGCTCCAACTTGACTATTATCAAGCTATTTCAGCATACAACCAAACTGCTTTGGAAATCAATTATCTCACATTATAATATCCCCAATCCAATCAAGTAAACAAATATGAAAAAAATAACTCAATATTTACTGATGCTGCTCATAACAGGAGGTATGTTCTCATGTAACGGCAAGAAAACCGAGAGCACCGTGTCTGCTGATGAAGGGCTCATCGAAATTACTCCCGAACAGTTCAAATCGTCTAATATGCGGTTGGGGGCGATGGAGTTGCAGACATTCCACGAAAGGGTGATGTGTAAAGGGTATGTGGCGGTTCCGGCCAATGCGATGTCGAGAGTCTGTCCATCCATTGCCGGGAAAATTGTCGATATACGCTATAAATTAGGCGATTTCGTGCCTGCCGGACGTGTGATCGCCACCATTTCGGGCAACGACTTCATGGCTTTGCAGCAGAGCTTTGCAGAATCGGCTTCGGCCTATTCAAAAGCAAAGTTGGACTATGAGCGTGCCCAAGGCCTCTGGGCTGAAAAGATTGGAGCAAAAAAGGACTTTCTGGCTGCACAGACTTATTACCGGAGTGCCTACGCAAGCTATCAATCCTTGCGTTCACGTATCAACGCCTTGGGCATTAACCCAGATCGCATTGAAAACGGACAAATGTACACATCCTACCCAGTAGCAGCACCCATCAGCGGGTATCTCACTAAAATCAATGCAGTGATCGGACAATATATTGATGTCGAGACTGATATCGCCGAACTCGTTAATCTCAATGCCTTGCAGCTGAAAGTATCGGTTTATGAAGCTGACGTGAGACGAATAAAAACCGGCCAAACTGTACTTTTTGGCAGAACGGGAAGCAATAGTCGCAATCTACAGGCCCGACTCATCACTATTAGCAAAACGGTGAATCCCGAAACGAAGATGATTGACTGCATAGCAGAGATCTCTAAATCTAACGCAACGGATTTGGTCAACGATAGTTTCGTCGAAGCCGAAATCATTGTTGATACCCGAAAAGCACAAGCACTCCCCGTCACCGCTGTGCAGAAGGAGGGTAACAGCAACTTTGTTT
>CALKIW010000123.1 GCA_937995875.1 uncultured Bacteroidales bacterium
TAAAGTCATACGTTCTGAATGACTTGACACATCGACTCACTCTTTACTCAATAATTTGTCATGCTCATCAAGGAGATGGATAATACCAGACCGCGACTTGTTCCGGCACGACAAGGATAATATATCTTTTACTTTTCTGCCCTATCCGCACAACTGCTGCGTCTTGACCACCCTTGTACAGGGGAAAGGGGTAATCCCATCCGAGCCCTATCCGCACAACTGCCGCGTCTTGACCATGCTATAAAATATCAGTAGTCTTTCCTGAATCGCTTGTCAGGTTTTGCGTTTCCTAATTTACTTGTCATCGGCTAAATCGTCTGTTCTGATTCGCTTGACACAAAGAAAACCTTCAATTTCTGCATTTTGATTTGAATTCAGAATCATAAAGATTCAAAATCGAGGTGCAAAACTTGTTGGTGTTTGGATTGTGTTGAAACCATGAAAAACACCGCAGGTTTGCCTTACGGCTGGGTCGCGTAGTTCCAATGACAACAATAAAAATACGAAATATTATCCAATTCGCACGAGCTATATCGACAAATTTTGGTATTTTTGAAACAGTTGTATCAATCATTCGGCAAGAAAAGAATGAACTGTCGGCCGAGCATGGTTATGGATAAGACTGGCAAAACAACAATGTGATATGAGTAAAGTAGAAGCAAAACCTATCGCGGGTGTGGCAGAACTGCTGCCCGAAATGAAATCGTGGATGTGCCATATCCATGCCAACCCGGAGGTGTCTACCCAAGAGCACGACACCGCCAAATACATAGCGTCGCTGCTCAGGCAATGGGGCTACGAGGTGTGCGAACATGTGGGCAAGTACGGCATAGAGGGACTGGTGGCCAGTATGCGCCACGGCGATGGTAAAAAAAGCATAGGCATCAGGGCAGACATGGACGCGCTGCCGATGACCGAGACAAACGACCTGCCCTACAAGAGCAAGGACGACCGCGTGTCGCACCTGTGCGGGCACGACGGCCATTCGGCCATGGCCTTGGGTGCGGCCAAATATCTTGCCAAGACCAAGAACTTCGACGGAACGGTGCGTTTCATTTTCCAGCCGGCTGAGGAGACCATGCAAGGCGGACCATCGATGATTGCCGACGGACTTTTTGAGCGTTTCGACGTGGATCGGGTGTACGCCATGCACAACATACCGGGACTGCCCAAGGGCGTGTTCCATTTCCACGAGGGCGAGACCATGTCGGCTGTGGATAATTGGGAGATACGGCTTACGGGCAGGGGCGGGCACGGCTCCATGCCGGAGCTGACCATAGACCCTGTGGTGGCCGGTGCGTCATTGGTGATGGCTCTGCAGACCATCGTGTCGCGCAACCTGTCGCCTTGGCAAAACAGCGTGGTAACCATCGGCTCGTTTCAGGCCGGAAATTCGGGCAACGTCATCCCCAATGAGGCCGTGCTGAAACTCTCCATGCGCAACATGCAGACAGATGCGCGCAGGGCAGCGTTGCGCCGCATCAGGGAGATTACGGCAGCCCAAGCCGCGTGCTTCGGGTGCGAGTACGACATCCGGGAGGGACAGCCGGGCGCCGTATTGGTGAACACGCAGGAAGAAACCCGGTTTGCCGCCAACGTGGCCCGCCGGCAATTTGGCGAAGACAGTGTGGTGTACCCGTGCAAACCCATGATGAGCAGCGAGGACTTCGCGTTCATGCTCCAGCGCAAACCGGGCTGCTACGTGATGATTGGCAACGGAGACACGCCGATGGTGCACAATCCGGCATACATCTTCGACCAAGACATCCTGGCCGCAGGAGCATCGCTCTGGGTGGCGCTCTGTGAGGAATACCTGAAATAACAACCTGAGCCTACTTTAAAAGCCGACTATTTAAAGTGGGCTCAGTTGTTTTGCTTGTTATTCTTGAAATCATCTATTCTGCTTTGTTTGACACAATGGATGTTCTACTTCTACATTTTTTAATTATTTTATTAAGATTTTTAGCTTTAGTATTTAAAAAAAAACTATATTTGCAGAGAATTTTAATACTTATAAATACATGAAAAAATACTATTGGATTTATTTGCTTGTTTTTATGTGGAGTTCTTGTACAAGTGATAATTTAGAAGAGGGTATGCTTAAGTCTTCCAAATTGGCATACTCTGTCGTACAGCCGGATTTTGATTGGGAAAATGCGGACCATATGCCGACTCCTCCTGGAATGACTCCCATTCCTACTCCATGGATAGGGCAGGGAAGTCTTGTTGGAACTTATGATTTAGACATCATCAGAGACAATAAGAAATCGGAAGGATGGTGTATGTTATATAATTCTTTTTCAACAGATCCTACAGTCTATCAACCAAATCCTTTCTTTATTCTCTACAATAAGTACAGAGGGATTATGCGCATATTTTATTATGCCACAGATAGCTTTATCCAAACTTCTTCTAATGTAATAGACAATTTGTCTATTATTTCTTCTCATCCTACAAAAATGTTCAATTTTACTGACAAGGAGATTGTTGGTGGGAGCTATGGTAGAAATTCTCTACAACATATTCAGCCAAAGCCTTTCGATGGATCTATGCCAGTGGCATCGCATCGATGGTATATGACGCAATACGAACTTGCATATGATCCGAATATTAATTCTATACCATACGATCAGATAGCCTTTAACTTCAACTTAAATTTCATAGATATTGGAAAAATTAAACTAAATGGAACAAGTGTTGGCGAATTGGAAGGGACTATAGGGGAACAGTCTCAAGGAGAATTATCTAAAGCTTTTAGTTCAACTTTAAAAGCTGGAGGTAAAGCCGTTTTCTCAAATATTAGTTATTCTCTCTTAAAAAAAGGTGGTGATAAGAATGGAGAAAATGTTTTTGGTCTCAAAGATAAAACTTATAATACCATATTGAAAAACATAGGTAATGTCGCCTCGAAATCCATAGGGGGAGTATGGGGAGCGGGACTTGGTCTTTTCAATTCTATTTTATTTGGTACAAAAACTTCGCCAACACCTTTATATGCAACGATCAACACCGAGTTGAAGGCAGAAGGGGTGTTTTCACAAAAAGGATCTTTCCCAGCTATGCCAATAACTTTCTATATGCCAGGAACCAGCATACCATCAAATGCACCTGGCAGACATCCTATTTATAATAAGCCACTTGGAGTATTTAATATAAATAATGATGGATTGACAATATATGTCACTCACACAAAAACACAGCGTATTAGGCATGATGATCCTTATAATCCAGGCGAGCCGATTATTGAAAGTTGGGAAACTCTTACTTGTGGGCAATTACATGACTATTCTATATTTTTACAATTTAATCCAGAAGTAGAAAAAATTGCAGACATCAATATTATAAAGCAAGAAGTTTTTGCCATGGATAAAAATGGAGTCTTGTACAATGAAACGCAATTCGAAGCATATAATTCTGGAGAGCATGGGACTATAATAGAAAAAATCCCGGATGTGAAGTTTTATCTTTATTTCGCAATAGAGGTGAAACCCAAAAATGGATGTCCATCAACCATTATATCAAAAACTTTTTATTTGGATAATATAGTGAAATATTATGAAAAATGGCTTCCTGAAATATAATAAAAACATACAGATAAAATAAAAAATTCAATGATGAAACAAATTTTTTCTTCACACAGACGCGCGGTGGTGAGAACATTTTTCGTGCTATGTACAACTTTGATGTTGGCATCAGCCTGTACTGTAGACGAAACGGAATATACAGGCAAATTGAATATAGAGTTTACACAATGGGATCTGAATTGGACAGACCATTTGTTTATTTTGGTGTCACCCTTAGAGCAAAAAGACAAGATTATCAAGCGAGTTAAGGTTGTTTCTAAAACTGTAAACTGCATAGAATTAAATCCGGGAAACTATTATATTCTCATTAAAGCAGATAATAACGATTTTACTCCGCATTTTATCGAATATGTGCAGGTGCAAATAGGAAAAACCGAGAACGTCGAGATATAGCTTGATGATATTTACGATATAGTAAACATCGGTCCGGCATATTTTACACACATACACCAGCAGCGACTGTCACTATGAACCTATAGTTGGCAGTCGCTGTTGTGGTCTGTTGCATACTCAAGTGTGTGTTTTGTCTTCATTTCCTTTGGAGAACGTTTGCTGTTTAATGACAAAGTGTTATCTTTGCAGACACAGATAGGCGCTCATGGTCATGCAGAAGACAGCGAAACGAAAATGGATCGCTTGTTTCCTAATCGTTACCCAAACAGTTTTGACAACAAGGCAACTTGCTTATTATTAAATCGTTGCGTTTAGACAACAGCTTTGTGTACCTTTGGTATTGCCATAAAATTTTGATGGGGACGTGGGAATGTTTTGACGAAGGCGCAGAAAGATTTTAACGCGAATGCAAATTTGACGCGATGGCGTGAGCGCTTCAACGGGAGCATGCGTTCCCGACGGGAACAACGGCCCGGAAACGGGGTGAAACGCCCTGTTCAGGCCGCGACAAATGTGTGACATCTGAAAACGATTGCTTGTATGGAAAAGAATAATTTATCGGTCAATAAAATATTGTATTATTTCCGCCGCACCATCTGGGAGGAGGGCAGCGTGAAATTCCGTGAGCACCCTCTGGTGTATATGGCGCAGCGACTCTACATGGTTTTCAAAGGACTGTTTGTGGAAAACCACTGGGGCTATGCCGCCCAACTCACGTACAACACCATGATGGCTATCATCCCCGTGTTTGCGGTGATATTTGCGGTGGGGCGCGGTTTCGGCTTCGAGGAGTATATCGCCGCGTGGGTGCACCGTGTGTTTGCCAGTCAGCCCGATGTGGCCGATGCTGTTCTCAATCTGGCCGGCTCCTACATTCAATATACGCATACGGGTACGATTATCGGTGTCAGTTTGGTGTTTATGCTCTATAGCGTCATCTCGCTGTTCAACAATGTGGAGGGTGTATTCAACGGCATTTGGGCCGTGAAACGGGAACGCAACTGGGGCAAGGCCGCCTTCGACTATGTGTCGATCATTTTTCTCGTGCCTATGGCCATCATCCTGCTTTCCGGACTGAGTGTGTTTTTCAACTCCATCTTGGGCCATCTGCCCGATTTTCAGCTGCTTGCTCCGCTGCTCAAGGCGGTCATCGGGTTTGTGGTGCCGTTGGCAGTGCTCACGGTGTTTTTCACGCTGATATACACCTTTGTGCCCAACACGAAGGTGCGCCCGTCGATGGTGTGGTTTCCGGCGTTGCTGGCGGGGCTGTGCATCATCGGGTTGCAGACGGCTTACGTCTACTATCAGCTGCTGTTTACGAGCTACAGCATCATCTACGGCTCTCTGGCTGCCCTTCCGCTGCTGCTGTTGTGGATGCAGCTGTCGTGGTTTATCTGCATCGGTTTTGCCGAGTTGGGACGCGCCAACCAAGAGCTCAGCGAAGGCCATCTTGGTGAGGACCGTGCCGATAGTTTGCTGGAGAAACTCCGAAAGAGTGGGATAGTGCTCAGCCTGTTGTGCCATCGACAACGGCGGGGTGTGGGACCTTGTCCGATGAGCGAACTGCTTGCGCTCACCCATTTCAGTTACGCGCAGGTGATGCGCAGCCTGAACATGCTTGTCGATGCGCATCTGGTGGCGCGCACGTTTGCCGACGACGGCGCTGAGGTCTACACGCTCAACCGCGACGCCGGCGAGCTGGGCGCGGGCACGCTGCTCAGGGCGGTGTTGGGTCGCAAAACACCGGTGAAGCAGAGTGGCAACTGTGTGCAGCTTTCGCCCGAAGTGGAACGACAACTTGAGGAAATGACGCGGGAATATCTCAGCGCGATGGATGCGGTGAATGTGGAAAGCTTTGTAATTCATAATTCATAATT
>CALKIW010000124.1 GCA_937995875.1 uncultured Bacteroidales bacterium
TTCTCAGGAGGGCAATGCAACGATGGAAGCCTTCAATGGCGATAATTAGATATTAACATTATGAAACAAAATATATTAATAACCTCTGTCGGACAACGTGTTGTCTTGACAGAGATTTTTCAGAAGTCAATCAAGGAGCATGGACTACATTCAAAAATATACAGTGCAGATCTTAATCCTTCGATGGCACCAGCAGGTTTTATTTCAGACCATTGCTTTCATCGCCTTTTAGTTATGTATGCAGCGTGATTGACGTGAAACAGCATGACGGCAGACGCTTTGTGACAACAGATGGTACGCGGAACGACGTGGACCCCTTCTTTCACAAGGAAGATTATTTCAAGAGGTTTGTTTATACAGACACTCCGCAGTTTTGCCATCAGCCGCAAGTGGTTGGCGGTTTGACGTGCTTGGAATATGACCGACTTTTCACTTTGCCTGAAGGAGCAGAGACGTTGAGCGTGGGCGACCGTGTTATTTTTGACAGGGTGGGCGCATACACGATGGCTCTGACACCACTTTTTATACATTATCTGCCCATAGTCTATCTAAAACGAAACGATGGAGATTACACCATCATCAGGAAAGAGTGGGGAGTAGACGAATTTATTAGAAAATCAATTTATTAAGAAACATGAATACGATTCTTTTTTGCAGTTGCGGCCGCAGGGTTCAATTGCTCAAATTCTTGAAACAGTCATTGGGTGATGCTTGCAGGATTATTTGTGCGGACAACTCGCCAATAGCACCCGCGTTGTACGTGGCTGACAAACACTATGTGGTTCCCCGTATCACAGATGAGCATTATATCGATACAATTCTTGAAATATGCGAAGACAATGATGTTAAAGCCATAACCACATTGATAGACCCAGAGATAGAATTGCTGTCTAAAAACCGAGAGCTGTTTTTGCAACATGGCATTTTGCCACTTTGTCCTGAGCGGAAAACAGCGGCGCGTTGCTTTGACAAATTTGAATTTTATAAGTATCTTACCAGTAAAGGTATACGCACGGTTTTAACCTATGATAGCGTACCCTCATTCGAAGAGGGGCTGAAGAAAGGAGACATTAGTTTCCCTGTATTTATCAAGCCTATATCGGGGAGTGGTAGTGTCGGAATCCACAAGGTGCAATCATTGGAGGAGCTTCGGGAATATTTTGACGAGGGAGCGTACACCTATATCATTCAAGAATTTATGGATTGCGACGACTGCGACGCGGATGTATATATCGACACCATCTCGCATGAGCCCGTGGCCGTTTTTTCCAAACGTAAACTTGAGACGAAGATTGGTGGGGCCAGCAAGACGATATCCTTTAAGGATGAGCGGCTGTTTGACTTTGTTCGGGAGATTTGCAAAGTGTTGGAGTTTAATGGTCCTGTCGATATGGACTTTTGGTACAAGAATGGCGAGTACTATCTCTCGGAGGTTAACCCTCGGTTTGGAGGGGCATACCTGCATGCGTATGGCGCAGGGGTAGACTTCTTCAAACTTATTGCGAACAACTTGAAAGGTGTCAGAAATCAGAGCATCATTGGACAATACAATGAAGACGTGTTGATGATGATGTATGACGGGGTAGTGATTGTGGACAAAAAAGACTTGGTGAAGGAA
>CALKIW010000125.1 GCA_937995875.1 uncultured Bacteroidales bacterium
CCAAAATCATTGTAAGTTTTTTAACCATAGATTCTCTCTTAAAATAATGTTATCAATAATCTATTAAAAATTGACTGCAAAGTTAAAAAACATTTAGGTAACTTCCAAAGAATACTTGCAAAAAATTTCATTTTTTATCAACAAACGGGTAATTTGATTGATTTTTTTCATCAATATGCACAAAAACATCACAAAATGAAGCATATTTTACTGATTTAAATACATCAAGCATAACCGTTAATATTACGGGATATTAACATAAACTTCGCTAAATCGACCGATAACCATACTCAACAACACAGTTCATCCGGCATTATCAACTTAGCTCGTTCCTCATCAACTCAGCTCGTCCGCCAAGTGTGGCCACTCACCATATCCCGCGACACATTCCCAATACCGTCCATCCCCCTCCCGAATGTTTTCAGGAAACGTTTCAGAGCAAGGAGAGGTAGTATCATATAAAAGGTATACAAGCAATCGAAAAATTGAAACTGCGAACAGGGACATGATTGCACATAGAGGGAATTTGGGGGGATGCTTAAAAAGCAGCACAAATGTGTGCTTGGAATAAAACAGGGCATGCAGGGAAGATAAAGACTCCTGTCACGCCATGTTCTGTCATTTTGCGTCATGGAGATGCGGAATGGTATTTGTCGGTATGTTTTCTTTACAAACACCCTCGTATGCTTGGCGAATTCAAAAATAATCGGGCAACGGTTTGAAATTCGCGAAATTTGAGTAATTTGTAGTTTGTTGATAATCAGGGCGTTTTGAAAACACGACGCAATGCCCCCAACGCAGTCGCCTGCGATTGAGTATCGAATGGCATCGCGGGAGAAGCCTCACCGCGTGTCGAATGAGGCTTAGCCGCATGACCGTTAAGCCTTATCCGAGTCGCCGTTAAGGCTCCGTCATGATAGGGCGGAATATAAACCCCGCAAACGGGGCTATTTTTGTAATGCAAACGTTGATAATGAGGGTGGAAACATAGCCCTTTTCGCGCTCATTGCTTTGAAAATAAATGCCGAAAAACAGTAATATGATTTTACATACCAGAAACCATTCAGCATAGCTTCATGCGTTCGATCTTGGCACGCAGGAAACGTCGCAATTCGGCATTTTCAAGGATTTCTATTTCGTCGAAGAGTCCGAGAATAAAACGGGAAATGCCCACATAATTCACCACGTCGCCCTCGAAAATCCAATGGTTGTCGTCTTCACGGGTCATCAATTTGCCGGAATGGGGATATTCCTCGATCATGAGATGATGTGCCAAA
Source organism: uncultured Bacteroidales bacterium (assembly GCA_937995875.1). Lineage (GTDB taxonomy): Bacteria > Bacteroidota > Bacteroidia > Bacteroidales > Bacteroidaceae > Prevotella. Next base: position 1,278 of record CALKIW010000125.1, read on the forward strand.
AGGCTGAATCTCAACTTGATGTGGAACTTTTGTTCGCCACTGAACATAAACATATCGGTGAACACCTCACGATGTTTATCCTCATTAAACCAAGGGGTGTCTACAATTTCGACTCGTCCTATGCGCGCAATCTTGAAGGTTTTGTTCTGTCTGGACTTGAGTTCGTAGGCACGGACATCCACCTTGTCGCCGAAAAACAGAAAGGGTTCCACCACCCTGTCGCTCACGCTGTGGCTGTGGGGCGACGAATAGTCGTGGAGAATCACCACTCGCCTGCTGCTCATGGCCTGTTCCAACAAACTGGTGTTTTCGTACAGTCGCTGTTGAAAATGCACATCGGCATAGGGTGTGAGGTTGTAAAAACGTTCCAACTTGCGCTTGACGCTTCCGGCCATCGGACTGGTAGAAGCGTCTTCCAACAGCTGACTGTGCAAGAACACGACCTCATCTTCTGTGAAGTCGATGGCCTCTGCAATGCGTCTGAGAAAGGGCGAACGGATGTCGATATGGTAAAGTGTGCGCTCGTGCACCACGTTGAAACCCATACCGCGCAACCGCCCCAACACATAATAGAGGTTGCGCAGCGTGGTGCCGAGCACTTCGGCCAGTTCCTTAGCCGTGTGCCCGCGACCATCTATCATGGTCAGTATCAGTGCAAACCAGCGTTCAAAACGTGCGGAATTATTTTTCATCGAAATTGAGTTCTAACTGGCGGCAGCCCAAAAGATTATAGCTTTTGCGATGGAATGGGGTGATGCCATAACGGGTGATGGCTTCGCGGTGTTTCCGGGTGGGGTATCCTTTGTTGTTATTCCAGTCGTACATGGGGTATTGCTGATGCAGTTCGTCCATGTAGTCATCGCGAAAAGTCTTGGCCAAGATGCTGGCAGCAGCAATGTTCTGGTATTTGCCGTCTCCCTTGACAATGCAGTGATATGGCAAAATGGCAGGGTCTCCGGGAGCAACCGGCACCCGTTTTTCCCTGCCTGCGAAGGCCCCTTCGCGCACCGGCTTATAGGGGTCGAAGCGATTGCCGTCGATGATGAGGGCTTCGGGACGCGTGGTGAGTTGGTCGATGGCACGGTGCATGGCCAGAAAACTGGCGTGGAGGATATTGATTTGGTCTATCTCTTCGGGCGTCACGATGCCCACCGCCCATGCCACAGCATCTCTGATGATTTGCTCTCGAAGCGCATAGCGTTTCTTCTTCGACAACTGTTTGGAGTCGTTAAAGTCTGGATTGTCGTAATCTTTCGGCAGGATGACGGCGGCGGCAAACACGCTGCCGGCCAGGCATCCGCGCCCGGCCTCGTCGCATCCGGCTTCGATAACATGTGGATTATAGCAGTTCAAGAGCATATGAATGGAGGGAAGAATATAAGTAAGGGAAGAGTTAAGAGTGTAGAGTGAAGAATATATAGTAAGGGAAGAGTTAAGAGGGAAGAGTTAAGAGTGTAGAGTGAAGAATTAAACACCGCGCAGCCTAATTGTGAATTATGAATTGTGAATTGAAAAGGATTATGAATTGCCAACGCGTGAGCCCAATTATGAATTGTGAATTATGAATTACAACACCCCCGCGCAGCTTAATTATGAATTATGAATTGTGAATTGTGAATTGAAAAGGATTATGCATTGCCACCGCGCAGCCGAATTATGAATTGTGATTTATGAATTATGAATTGCCATTGCGTGAGCCCAATTATGAATTATGAATTATGACGAGTTGATGAGCTTGCGAATAATTATGAATTGCCACCGCGTTAGCCCAATTATGAATTATGCATTATGAATTATGAATTGCAAACATCTTTACTACCCGTTCCAATCCAGCCACAAACGCATCGACTTCTTCCAGCGTGTTGTATAGCGCAAATGAGGCACGGACAGTACCCAGAACGCCCAAACGATCCATCAAGGGCTGGGCGCAATGATGACCGGTGCGCACAGCGATGCCGAGACGGTCGAGCAATGTGCCAAGGTCCATGTGGTGGATATTGCCCACATTGAAACTGATGACAGCTTCGCCCACCTCGTCTGATGACGCGGAGCCCTGATGCCCGTAAATCTTGATGTGCTCTATATTTCTGAGTTTATTCAGGGCATATCTGGTCAATTCTTTTTCGTGGCGTGCGATATTCTCCAGCCCTAAATCGGTGACATAGTCGAGTGCTTTGGCAAGCCCGTGCGTGGCAATATAGTCGGGTGTTCCGGCCTCGAACTTCAAGGGAGGACGCTCGAAAGTAGTCTTCTCGAAGCTCACATTGGCAATCATCTCTCCTCCACCCTGATAGGGAGGCAGTTTATCGAGCCAGTCTTCCTTGCCATAGAGTACACCGATGCCGGTTGGTCCGTAGACCTTATGCCCGCTGAAGACGAAGAAATCACAATCAAGGGCTTGTACATCTACCTTGAAATGGGGGGCACTCTGTGCTCCATCGATAAGCACAGGGACATTGTGTTCGTGGGCAATGCGAATCATATCGGAAACGGGATTCACGGTGCCCAACACATTGCTCACATGGGCAACACTCACAATGCGGGTACGCTCGGTGAACAGGTTGGCGTATGCTTCCATATCGAGCGTGCCGTCGTCGGTCATCGGAATAACCTTGATGACCAGTCCTTTCTTCTGTGCCTGCAACTGCCAGGGCACAATGTTGGAGTGGTGCTCCATCGTGGAGAGGATGATTTCGTCGCCTTCGTGCATGAATGCCTCACAGAAACTGCTTGCCACGAGGTTGATCCCTTCGGTGGTGCCGCGTGTGAAAACAATCTCGTCGGTGGTGCCGGCATTGAGAAACCGACGCACGGTTTCGCGTGCCTGCTCATGCAGTTCGGTGGCCTGCTGACTCATCCAGTGAACTCCGCGATGCACATTGGCATTAACATTTAGATATTCCTCGCGCATGGCGTCGAGTACCACGAGCGGCTTCTGCGTGGTTGCCGCGTTGTCAAGATACACCAATGGTTTGCCGTAAACGGTGCGGGAAAGTATGGGGAAAGAAGAGCGTTGATAATTCATAATCCTTTTCAA
>CALKIW010000126.1 GCA_937995875.1 uncultured Bacteroidales bacterium
AACACATGATACACAGAAACACATGGAAAATGGTTATCCAAGTTCTCATCAGCGTCCTCACAGCAGTCGCAACAACGCTTGGATTGACCTCGTGCGTATTGTAACCATCTGATACGCAATGAAAAACACACGGTCGGCACTGTGCGAGATACCGCAGGGTGCCGATTTGTATTTGTGGTGTCATGCTGTGAGCGGTATAGGCAGATGCCGGCGATTCTATCTATACCTTAATGCAGTTTAATGTTGTAACGGCTATGAAATCTTCACCTTGCCACTTTATTACGATATCGATAGCTGTTTTCTCATGTTTTTTCTTCTTTTTGTTGTTCAGTTACTTTTTTTATGTTACTTTTGTAAACAGTTATAAAAAACTGTTATCGATAATCTGCGGGCAAGGCTGTGTGAACGGAGCAAGGCTGTAGTTGATGAAAGCGTATTTTGCTTATATTTGCCCTTACGGAACTTGTAGCGGGTAATTTTCATCATACTGCGAACAACTCCCGGCCGTTCCCCTAAAGCGGACGACCGTCTCAGTTTCGGAAGAATTGTTCTTCCATGTACCCCATTCATGTCTTTACAATATGATGAGTGGGGGAGGAGAGATAGTGTCGTTGCTCATGGATAAGATAAATACAGAATAGAGATAAGGAGATCGCTCTAAAGATGCCGGTCTCTACACCTTGAATTCCTAACCTATAAAAATGCTGTACGATTATCTTGTTGTAGGTTCCGGTCTGTTTGGAGCTACTTTTGCCCACCTTGCCAAGAAGCAGGGGAAGAAATGTTTGGTGATAGATAAACGCCCGCATCTCGGCGGCAACGTCTATTGCGAGAATGTAGAAGGTATCAATGTCCACAAGTATGGTGCCCACATCTTCCATACCAACAGCAAGAGGGTGTGGGATTTTGTTAATTCCATCGTTGAGTTTAACCGCTATACCAATTCGCCCGTGGCCAACTACAAGGGACAGCTCTACAACCTGCCGTTCAATATGAACACCTTTTATCAGATGTGGGGCGTCACCACGCCGGCAGAGGCAGAAGCCAAACTCGACGAGCAGCGTGCCGAAGCCGTGGCCAAGATGAAGGCCGACGGCATTGACGAGCCTCGCAACTTGGAGGAACAGGCGCTTGTGCTCATCGGGCGCGACATCTATGAACGACTCATCAAGGGTTACACAGAGAAGCAGTGGGGGAGGAAGTGTACCGAGCTACCCGCGTTCATCATCAAGCGGCTGCCCGTGAGGCTGGTTTTCGACAACAACTACTTCAACAACACCTATCAGGGAATACCCATCGGGGGATATAACAAGCTGATAGACGGATTGTTGGAGGGCATAGAAACGAAGGTGAATGTAGATTTCTTTGACTGCGAGCGGTCGTATGATACCACTCGCGGCATCCACACCGTTCAAGGGTCGTCGTTCGCGA
>CALKIW010000127.1 GCA_937995875.1 uncultured Bacteroidales bacterium
ATTCATAAGGATTTTTGCGGTTGGGCTGGGGGTCAGAATTCACTGGTGAAGTGGAACTTGATGTCCTTAAAATCTTGTTGGGCCATGCTCAGCACATAGCTTGAATCAGCAAGGAAGACATCCCGGTTTTCGATGTCTTTCGCCAAGTACTGGTATTTGCGTTTCTTGAAGTTTTCGAGCGCCTCGTCGTTTTCCGCCTCTATCCAGCAAGCCTTGTAGAGATGGACCGGCTCCCAGCGGCATTTGGCGTTGTACTCGTGTTCCAAACGATACTGTATGACCTCAAATTGCAACTGGCCAACCGTTCCCACGATGCGCCGCCCGTTGAACTGGTTTACAAACAACTGAGCCACACCCTCGTTCATCAGCTGTTCCAACCCTTTGTAAAATTGCTTGGACTTCATCGGGTCGTCGTTTTCGATGTATTTGAACAGCTCCGGCGAGAACGACGGCAGCCCTTTGAAGTGCAGGTCTTCGCCCTCCGTGAGCGTGTCGCCAATCTTGAATATGCCGTTGTCGGGCAGGCCGATGATGTCGCCGGGATAGGCTTCGTCTACAGTGCTCTTGCGCTGCGCCATGAACTGTGTGGGCGAGGAGAAACGCACGGTCTTGTCCAAACGGATGTGGCGGTAGGGCTGGTTGCGCACGAATTTGCCCGAACACACCTTGCAGAAAGCGATGCACGAGCGGTGGTTGGGGTCGATGTTGGCAGTGATTTTGAACACGAAGCCCGTGAAGTTGGGTTCTTGGGGCTTCACAATACGCTCTTCGGCCTTGGTGGGCTTGGGGCTTGGGGCTATCTCCACAAAGCAGTTGAGCAGCTCCTGCACGCCAAAGTTGTTGAGCGCGGAGCCGAAGAACACGGGGGCTGTTGTGGCTTGGCGATATTCCTCCACATTGAAATCGGGGTACACACCGTCCACCAATTCGAGGTCGTCGCGCAGGAGCTGGGCTTCCTTTTCGCCAACGTGGGTCGCGAGGTCTTCGGAGTTGATGTCTACGGCAAGTTTCTCGGTGACGCGCTGTTTGTTGGGCGTAAAGAGGTTGAGCTGCTGCTCGTAGAGGTTGTAGACGCCCTTGAATTTTTGTCCCTGTCCGATGGGCCACGACAGTGGGCGCACATGGATTTGCAGTTCCTGCTCCAGTTCGTCGAGCACATCAAACGGGTCGCGGCCCTCGCGGTCCATCTTGTTGATGAAGATAATCACCGGCGTGTTGCGCATGCGGCACACTTCCATGAGCTTGCGCGTCTGCGCCTCCACGCCTTTGGCCGAGTCTACCACGATGATCACCGAGTCTACGGCCGTGAGTGTGCGGTAGGTGTCTTCGGCAAAGTCTTGGTGACCGGGGGTGTCGAGGATGTTCACCTTGTAGGGTTTGCCCTCGTAGCCATCGGGCAGATAGTCAAATTCCATGACAGAGGTAGACACGGAGATGCCGCGTTGCTTCTCAATGTCCATCCAGTCGGATGTTGCCGTTTTGCGTATTTTGTTGCTTTTCACGGCGCCGGCCACCTGAATCTGCCCACCAAAGAGCAGGAATTTCTCTGTCAGTGTGGTTTTACCGGCGTCGGGGTGCGATATGATGGCGAATGTTCGCCTGCGGTCTATTTCGTTCATAATCTGTTTCGGGAGTTAAAAAAGTTGTGTTTGCTTCTCTCGCTGCGGAGCACGGCTCTCATGCCTTATGCCGGCCGGCCGTTATCCTGTGCGCTGTGTATGGGTGCGCCGTAGACGCGTTGTAAGGGTTATCTGTGGTTTGTTTTCCGCCCATCTCTGTGGTCAGTCACCAAAGTCGAGTCCTTCGTCGCGATTTTTCACATAGTAATCGCTGAGCATACCGATGAAGGTTGTTATCTCTTTCATGGCATGGTTGGTGTCGGTCGATATTTCCTTTTGTTGCAGGCGGAGCATCATGATGCCGTAGAGCGCGTTGAGACAGGTTTCTATCTCGCTGACATCTTTGTCGCCCTTGTTGCGCAGCTCCACGATGAACGGCAACACCTTGTAGTATTCGGCATTGTAGAAAGGAAACTTGGAGGAGGCGAGGAGTTGGTTGTGCAGATCGGTCATGTCTTGCACGATAATCTTGTTGATCTGCAGATGGCCGCCCTCCCGACAGCCTTCCTCGTTCATCATGCGTATGAGGTCGCCAAACCAGTCGGTTTCTTCTTCTTTCTTTTCATCGGAATAGTCAAACCGACTGATGTACTGGTCGCGGATTTTGGATAGGGAAAAGCCATAGGCTCGGATCAAATCTTCCATCTGCCACATATATAATAGGTATTCGGCAATGGATGTTTTGCGTAATTCTTTGGCTATAAACATAATTTCAAAAACAAATTAAGAGTTTCGGGCGTCGTGCTGTCGAGTCGATGTCATGGGGGAGCAAACTATTGAGGCATCCAGTTTTGAAAGGTATAGAGGTTGAACACCGTGCCGACGAGTACGGCCAAAGAACAGAGTATCACGACAGACCCTATGATTTTATTGATGATGATGATGCCATTCTCGTCGAATTTGCTTCGCACCTTGTCTACGAGCCATGTGAGACCAAACCACCACACCAACGCGCCGAGTACGATGCTGATGTAGCCGAGCGCCATCTCTAAGGGATGATTGGGGACGACAAAGGCAAACTGGGCGAACGTGGCGAGGAATAAAAGAATGATGAGGGGGTTGGAAAACGTAACGAGAAATGCCGTTATGCCGTTGTGGAGAAGGGAGCCTTTGCCTTTCTTGCCGCTCTGGTGCATGTTGCTGGTGGGGTTGTTGCGCCAGCTGTAGACGCCGAAGGTGAGCAACATCAGGCTGCCGATGATTTGGAGCCAGAACTTGTTGGTGGGGTTGGTGATGAGATCCATCACCATGCTCATGCCCAAACCCGTGATCAGGGCATAGATAATGTCACTCACTGAGGCTCCAATGCCCGTCACAAATCCATACCAGCGGCCCTTGTTCAGGGTGCGCTGGACACACAATATCCCCACAGGTCCCATCGGAGCGGATGCAATGATGCCTATAAGCACGCCCTTGAGGATGAGTTGCATAATGTCTATTTGAATCGGGAACGGCATAATACAGTTTGCAAAGTTACTAAAAATCATCGGTAACTCGCATATTTATAAAGATAAATTATATTTTTCGAGTGCTGTTTTTCGCGTTTTCGACGGGCGTTTCAGTGCGTGGATTCTGCTTGTGCCATGTGTCGTGATCATGCCGGTTGTTCGTGATGGGCACGCAGAAAGGAATGGAAATGCGGTCAGATTGCTGTTGTGTCAGGATGGTAAAAAGTGATCTATGGCCAATAGCATGAGTCTGATGCGGGAATGGGTGTGCGCTCACCTGCGGACAAGTTCTGCAAAATGCGTCAGGAGTCGGCCGACAGGCGCCCGGCTCCTGAGGGGCTTTCGTTGTGGGAATATGTGCGGAGGCTTACATCGCATAGATGTTGAAGCCACCGTCTACCACAGCTACGGTGCCCGTCACGAAGGCCGAAGCGTCGCTCATGAGGTAATGGATGGTGCCGCAAAGCTCTTCGGGACGGCCCATGCGACCGAAAGGAGTCTGGCGGATCACGTCTTGCCCGCGCTGCGTGTAGCTGCCGTCGGGGTTGGTGAGCAGGGCACGGTTTTGCTCGGTGATGAAGAAACCGGGTGCAATGGCATTCACGCGGATGGTCTCGCCAAACTTCTTGGCGGTCTCGTGAGCCATGTAAGCGGTGAAATTTGAGATGCCGGCCTTGGCTGCTGCATAACCGCAGACGCGTGTCATGGGGCGGAAAGCGGCCATCGAGCTGAAATTGATGATAGAGCCTTTGCCCTGTTCCACCATCGGTTTGAGAAACACTTGGGTGGGAATGACGGTGCCCGTGAGGTTGAGATTGAGCACGGTCTGGAACTGCGCCGGGTCGAGGTCGAAGAAGTTTTGGTCTGGGCCGATGGTGGCTCCCTTCATGTTTCCGCCTGCGGCGTTGAGCAGCGTGTCGATGCGTCCGAAGTCGCGGAGGATGTCGGCACAGTTTTGCTTCACGATGCTGGTGTTCATCACGTCGGTCTTGTAGAATTTGGCCACGCCACCATCTTTGCAGATGTCGTCCACAATGCGCTGCCCCACGTCTTCCTTGCGGCCCAGCACGGCAACCTTGGCGCCGTTTGCTGACAGGTATTTTGCAATGCAACGCCCCAGCACGCCCGTGCCACCGGTGATGATAACCACATAGTCTTTGATGTCGAATAGATTTTTCATATCTTTAGGTTTGATTTTTCATATCTTTAGGTTTGATTTTTCATACCTTTAGAGTTGAGTTGTCAGGGATGTTCAATCGAAGAATCCCGGCTGCTTGTACGCGATGCCCAGCTCACGGTCTACGGTGGCCAGGATGCCCTGCACCTGTCCCATGGCGAGCATACGGCCGAGAAAACTGTAGCCTGCGTTGTAGCCGCGATCCTCGTCGCCGAGCATCGTCATGCCATGATCCACGCGCATGGGGAGCTTCGGATTGGTTTTCTCGAAGATGCGCGCCAGTTCGATGATGTCGGCGCGTCCACCGAGATGACTTGCCTCGGTGAAGTCGCCGTTGGGGAAGATGTGGCAGCTGCGCAGATGTACGAACCAAGTGCGGGAGGCGTATTTTCGGGCCAGCTCCACCAAATCGTTTTGCGCGCCTGCCGAGAGCGACCCTGCGCAGAACGTGAGGCCGTTGTGCGGGTCGGGCACGGCGTTGAGAAGCCACTCTATGTCCTCGTCGCAGGTCACGATGCGGGGCAGACCGAGCACTTGGAAGGGTGGGTCGTCGGGATGCACACACATATAGATGTCGCACTCGCGGCATACCGGCATGATGGCTTCGAGGAAATATTTCATGTTCTCGCGCAGTTGCCGGCGGTCGATGCCCTCATAGCGTTTCAGCAGCTCGCGGAACAGTTCTATGGGATGTTCGTCGCCTTCCTTAAAGTTGCCCGACACGAATCCCTGCGTCTTGATGACGATATTCTCCACCAAGGCATGGTCTTTTTCGGGTGTCATGCGTTTTTTCAGCTCGTCCACTTCGGCGAGGATGTCGCGTCCGTTGGGCTTGCCGTCGGGACCGAGCGTGACAAATCGCGCCCAGTCTTCGCGCGCATCGTCGCGCTTGAGGATATGGATATCGAAGTAGGCAAACTCCGGAATGCTGAAGTAGAGGTTGCTCGACCCGTTGGGATTCTCGTGCAGGAGGTCGGTCCTGGCCCAGTCGAGCACAGGCATGAAGTTGTAGCAGATGGTGTGGATGCCTTCTGCGGCGAGGTTGCGCATGCTTTCCTTGTAGACCTCGATTTGGCGGTCACGGTCGGGGCCAGCATACTTGATGGTCTCGGTGACGGGCAGCGACTCCACGACGCTCCAGCGAAGGCCGAAACCCTCTATATAGCTTTTCAGGTCGTGGATTTTCTCTCGCGTCCACACCTCACCGAGAGGAACGTCGTGCAGTGCCGTAACGATGCCCTCTACGCCTATTTGTTTGAGCATGGCAAGCGTGATTTTGTCGTTCTTGCCAAACCATCTCCATGTTCTTTCCATTCTTGATTTGTATTTGTCTTAGGTTTTTATTTTCCGCTTTCCGACGTTTTCCGTCTTGCAGTACGGTGTTCTTGTTTTCTGCTTACCGACGTTTTCCGTCTTGCAGTACGGTGTTCTTTTTCGTTTTCCGGTGCAGAGTGTGGGCATCTGATGCTGCCGTATTCTGGCCTTCAATGCCCCGTATGGCACAAATTTACAAAAAATTGCTGAACGAGAAGCGCTAAATCCACTTTATTTTATGCAACAACGTCTTAATCTGTTGAATATTTCAGTCATTCAGCATAGGCACGATGGCCAAGAGAAGCCAGCTCAGCAGACAGACATACACATTTCTGAAATGCGGAACAACAATGTGGCGGAACTTGGGCCAATGGGTAGATGGCGGGATAGGAACGAGGGACACCAGCGTAGGTGAAAAGTGAATAAACAACTCGCGTATGGTAATGATAAAAACCCAAGATTAAAGATTCATAACGTAAAAAATCAATTATTTGTTTGGTGTTTACAAATAAACTCATTACCTTTGCACCCGCTTATGAAATATAAGTTGGGTATCGATCCGCTAGCTCAGTTGGTAGAGCACAACACTTTTAATGTTGGGGTCATGGGTTCGAGCCCCATGCGGATCAC
>CALKIW010000128.1 GCA_937995875.1 uncultured Bacteroidales bacterium
TTCACTGTTTCTGACACAACACAAACAGTGAATGCATCAGACCACGTTATCACATTCCGTGTACGACGAAACCACAATGGAGATCTTTCTAAAATAGAGCCCAAGTTTGTTCTTACGCCCGGTGCCACTATCACACAGCTCAGCAATAACCTGACGAGCGACAAAGGAGGGCAGCTCACCTATCGGGTTACCTCCGAAGACCGGCAATGGAATCGTATCTACACCATTTCGATACAACCGATTGTCCGCACGGTGAACGACACCGTAGCCTACAATTTCGAACACTTCGAACTCGAACCGAAAAATAAAAAATACTATATTTGGCACAACACACTGGATGACGGCACGCTCGGCAACGATTGGGCCAACGGCAATCCCGGCTTCAGAATCGCAAGGCCGTCGGCTCAACCCTCAGAATATCCATCGATACCCATCAGCGACGGGTACGATGGCCATGCCATACAGCTCACCACACGCAGCACCGGCTTCTTCGGAGCTTTAGCGAGGAAACCCATTGCCGCCGGCAACTTCTTTCTCGGAACATTCAACGTTTCCATTGCATCGACCAATCCCCTACAAGCCACGAGCTTCGGAGTGCCCTTCGATCCCGGCCCCATCACCATGACAGGATATTACAAATACACACCCGGTCCAACCTATAAGGACAAAAATGGAAAAGCCGTACCCAATCAAATCGACGAGGCCAGCATCTACGCGGTGTTCTACCGAAATCATGATGATCAGGGAAATCCCCTGACGCTGCATGGTGACGACGTGAAGACGAGCAGTCAGATCGTTGCCATCGCCGACATGGGCAAAGTGATACCGGTCGATACATGGACAGCTTTCGAGCTTACGTTCGATTATAGCTCTACCATAGATTACGCGCTTTTGGAGAATCAGGGCTACAATCTCGCCATCGTTTTATCATCGAGCAAAGAGGGCGACAAGTTCGAAGGTGCCATTGGCTCAACGCTATGCATAGACAAGTTGCGCATCATTTGTGAAAAAGAAGAATAGAAATATATATGCTACCCATCAGAATATTATTAGCTGTCGCCCTTTGCTTCAGCAGCGTCCATATCATAGCCGGCGACTTCATCGATGACCTTGTGATCAAGGCAAGGTTGGGATACAACCTCGGAGGTACAGCCCCCGTAGGTCTTCCTGCCAGTATCCGCAAACTCAACACATACCATTTGCAGCCCAACGCCAGCATCGGCATAGATGCACAAAAACCTATCAAGGAGAAATGGGGACTGTTGTTGGGGTTGAAGTTCGAGAACAAGGGCATGCACGAAGATGCCAAAGTGAAGAACTATTACGAGGAAATCGTGCGTGACAGGGAGACTTTGGCAGGCCGTTTCACCGGAGACGTAAACACCGAAGTGAGCGAATGGATGTTCACTATCCCTCTGCAGGCGGTATGGTCTCCCTCAACGAAATTCGATATTCGATTCGGACCATACGTCTCTGTCCTCACCAGCAAATCCTTTAAAGGTTATGCCCACAACGGCTATCTGCGTGTAGGCGACCCTACCGGAGACAAAGTGATACTCGGTGGTGAGGAAAGCACAAGAGGCAACTACGACTTCTCCGAGCACATGCGACCTCTGCAATGGGGGCTCGATGTCGGTGCCGACTGGAACATCAACCATAAATTCGGCATTTATGCCGGAATATGTTGGGGACTTAGCGGTGTACATAAAAGCAGTTTCAAAGCCATCGAACAGACCCTTTATCCCATTTTCGGAACATTCGGAGTTACTTGTAAAATAAGATAAGAGAGAAGTTGATGAGGAGTTGAGAACAATATCAGGATAAAATTCAGCACCTCAGGCATCTGCCCTCACTCCACATCAGCTGTTATTTTTCATCTCACAAACACATGCAAGCACCTTTCTTTTTCTATGCTGTCCCTCGCTCCGCATGGTATGACGAACGCACGAGCGGACCGCTCTCCACGTGTTTGAATCCCTTTTCCATCGCCACCTTCTTGTATTCGGCAAACTCCTGTGGGGTGATGTAGGCTTGCACCGGCAGATGGTGGGCCGTAGGCTGCAAATATTGTCCAATGGTGAGACGACGGCATCCGGTGGAAAGAATATCGTCCATCAGCTGCAACACCTCCTGTCGGCTCTCGCCCAAACCCAACATGAAACCGGTTTTGGCCGAAATGCCACACCGTACGATTTCGCGAAGCACGCCTAAACTGCAATCATAATCGGCCACACTACGCACCGACGGCGTGAGTCGGCGCACTGTTTCCATATTGTGACCGGCCACATAAGGCTGCGTAGCCATCACCTTTTCTATCAGCGCGCTGTCGCCTCTGAAATCGGGAATGAGCAGTTCTATCTTAGTTTCCGGATTCAACGCCCGCACCTGCTCAATCGTTTCCACCCAATGAGCCGCTCCATAATCAGGCAAATCGTCGCGATCGACCGAAGTAATGACGGCATATCGGAGCTTAAGTGCCTTGACAGTTTCGGCCACACGGCGTGGCTCGTCGGCATCGAGACGCTGGGGGCGCCCCGTCGGGGTGTTGCAGAAGCGGCATCGGCGCGTGCAGATATTGCCGCCTATCATCAGCGTGGCCGTGTGCGCCATCCAACATTCGGAGCGGTTGGGGCACAGCCCACTGACGCAAATGGTGTTCAGGTGGTGTTTGGACAAAATACCGGCAGTCTCGCCGGTAGACCGCTTCGAGGTGAGGTCGATTTTGAGCCAATCAGGCTTTATCACGTGGGGGCGCCGCCCAAAGAGCAGGCGCAGGAACTGTGAGCGTTTCAATCCGCGCACAATGGTCGGCAAATCGACGTCTTGCAAAGCCTCCTCCACCGCTTCACGCGTAAACCTGACGCCACGAAGGGGAGCTATCAGGTCGTGGTCTATGTCGCCCAAGAGAAAATAGTCGCCCACCAAATTGAGGTCGAGAATCACACCGTTTCGCAGTTCCAACCGAGCTTCGAGCATCCCCACTCCTTCAAACCGATGCTTGCGCACCTCCGTGTACTTCGGATTGCGTCCGTACACAAAGCTGTCTGAACTCAGTTCCCGCTCTGTCGAGGCAATGGCTTCCATATCCGTCTGCGTCAGGTCGAGTTGCTGCTCGCCACACATATAGCGGCGCGCATAGGCCATCATCGCCTCAATATCCAAAGAGGTATATGCAGCGATGTTGCCGACACGCTGCGCCACCGAAGCCACTCCCTTGCTCTGCAATTTCTCGTGAGCGGGTGTGAGTGCTCGCGACAGATGGTCGAGGCGGGTGTCGAAAAGCAGCGAATTGTGGAGCACGCTGCGCCTTCCGAGACTGTAGAATGCGCTCCCGGCCACCTTCCGCCCCTCGACAAGCACATCGTTTCGACCCGAAAGCTGGGCATCGATGCCGAGACTTCGGAGCAAAGCTATCACGCGTTGCCTGTAGCGAGCAAACGCCTCATCGACATTTTCTGTAGAAGATATATAGGAAAACTGGAGACACCCCTCATCAGAGTAGATGCACCCTCCACCACTTTTACGACGGGAAATATAAATGTTGTTCTGCCGGCAATAGTCCACATTCACCTCGTTTTCGATGAGTTGGTTGCGGCCCAACATCACGGTGGGCTTCACACGCCACACCATAAAGTATTCGTCGTCAGTATAATGACGTGCCACATATTCTTCTACGGCAAAATAAAAAGGTACCGTTCGAGGAGTTTCTGAAGGAGGGATATTGATGTATTGCATGGACAAATTCTATTGGATTGGATGCGCAAATGTACGAAAAAAAATGAAATGACTGGCTGTCCCCCTGAAAAATATGGCGAAAACAAGTGGTGCACAGTATTTGTCGGGGTGCATGATTCGTGCGCACAAGCAACCCGCCCTTTCCGAACTGTCTGACCAGCCCGACCAATCCAACCCGTCCGCACTATCAATATCATCACGGAAAAAGCAAGGGGTAACAAGCAAAAACATGATTTACGACAGTCGTAAATCATGTTTGCAAAGCGGAAGATGAGGGATTCAAACCCCCGATACCCTGTAAAGGGTATACCGGATTTCGAGTCCAGCGCATTCGGTCACTCTGCCAATCTTCCTCAATGATGAACGCAAAAGTAAGGAAAATGATAGACATAAAGTAGTATTTAACATAAATTGACACGAATTTTTCACCAGTCACATTGCACATGCAATGCCCCTCCATACTCTCTTTTAGGCTTTTATTCATCATTTAACCTATTGTCTATCATCTCCTTACATCTCTATAGAAATCCCAATCCCCTAAAATTTGAAGCTGCTATCCGAAGACTGGAAAAAAAATTACGGCCCATTTGAACAGGCGTTTCTTCCTTATTCCCTCTTTGTCACCACTCTCTGAAATGTAAAAAATGATTACTGTTTTTCGATAATAATTTCCGGACGATCTGGAGCGAAAAGGACTATGTTTTTGCCTCTCGGCTTTCTTTTTGGAATGTGAAAACTGCATCTTTTTTAGGCTTTGTACTCCGCCATATCATGGCGGAGCCCTAATCGCACTGCGGTTAAGCCTTAGACGCACTGTGGATGAGCCCTAACCACATCGCGACTAAAGCCTTATCGCACTGCCATTCGATACTCAACCGCAAATGATGAAATAGGGCACACGGAGCTATGTTTATATAAATCACTGACAATCAACAGACTACGAATTAGCCGAATTTTCGCGATTTTCAGACGAGAGCGAATGTTATTTCTAAATAATCGAAGCATTTGAAGATGTTTGTAAAGGAAAATCGTACTTTCTGCAACAAGAGGCATGATGACCAACCATGTTTCGTAGATAGACTGTCGTGTGCTTCGGGCTTCAGAGTTCAACATTAGAACAGAACACCCGGAATTCTTGTTACCACAATCGTAGGGTTGTATGGCGTCCTCCAAAAAATAAATACCTACTGAGCCTTTATCTCCCCGATTTAATATCAACTGAGCCGATGTGGCTTGTCGAGAAGCTGAAAATAGGTGAGTGAAAAGTTGCACGAACTGTTCATAATGGTTAATTTTGAAGCAAATTAAGACGCAAAGATATGAAAATAGGAATATTCTGTTCGGCCAACGAACACATTGACGCTGACTTTTTTCAACTCACGGAAGAATTGGGAGCATGGATAGGACGACAGGGGCACGACCTTGTTTTTGGCGGTTGTAACCTCGGATTGATGGAATGTGTGGGCAAATCTGTCCATCAGTCGGGTGGCCGCACCATCGGAATGGTGCCTGTGATTGTAGAGAAAAACGGCAGAGTGTCGGATTATGTAGATGTGAATGTGGCGTGCGACGACCTCACCGACCGCAAGGCGTTGATGATGGCTCAGGCCGACGTGTTCATCGCGCTTCCCGGAGGCATTGGTACGCTCGATGAGATTTTCACGGTAGCCGCGTCCCATACCATCGGGTATCATCACAAGATGGTGGTGCTATATAATATAAAAGGGTTTTGGAATCCGATGATAACCATGCTCAACGAGATGCAGACACGTGGTTTCATTCGTGGGGAATGGACCGAATTCATAGCGGTAGCCAACAATTTTACAGAATTGCAAGCGCTTTTGGAGAAAGTTTGAGAGGTGTTTCGGAACACGCCAATGGACTGCTAATGGTTAATAGGCGTTCTCATCGTGTATGAAAATGCTCTTGGCCGTCAGGAGGATAATCTTTATATCAAGCCAAAAACTCCAGTTCTCAATATACCAGATGTCTCGCTTGACTCTTTGTTCCATCTGCCAAAGTTCATGGGTTTCGCCCCTGAAACCGGTTACCTGAGCCCATCCCGTGATGCCCGGACGGCAGAAATGGCGTGCCATGTATTTGTCGATGAGTTTGCCGTATATCTCAGTATGGTGGAGCATGTGGGGGCGTGGGCCGACAATGCTCATGTCGCCTTTGAGCACATTGATAAACTGTGGCAACTCGTCAATATTGGTCTTGCGCATGAAATTGCCAAACG
>CALKIW010000129.1 GCA_937995875.1 uncultured Bacteroidales bacterium
ACCTGCTTCTCCGATATTTTCTATACCACAGGTCAGAACTGGAAGATGCCGGGAAGTACGGAAGCCATCATGCGAGGCCCGTCTACCGACTTTAACGGCAGTAACTGGAACTTCACGAAGACGTGGGGTACGAAAATCAACAGTCTTGTGGAACACGACAACGTGATTCACCAGCCTACGGCCAACTATGTGAATTATGCTTACGGCATGGCCAATGGCTTGCCTATTACAGACCCGAACTCCGGATTCGACCCGGAGCATCCGTTCAAGAATCGTGATCCCCGCTTTTATCACGACATTATCTTTGATGGTTTCAAATATGTGAATACCACGATTCCTGCCAGTGATCCCAGTCACAACCAGCAGTACACCGGTTTCTACACGGGTGGTCAGACACGCGATGCAGCCAATGCAAGTCGCACGGGATATTACACACAGAAACTTGTGCCCCATACGGCCAACAAGTTTGACGGAACATATAACTGGAGCGGTAGTTTGCACGTTTACCTGCCCTACATGCGGTTGGCCGACATCTATCTGATGTATGCAGAAGCTTGCGCGGCTTTTGGTGGTGCTTCGGCCAAGGCCTCCAACTTTGGCAAGACCGCCGAGGATGCCATCAACGTGCTTCGCGACAGGGTAGGCTCGGGCCATGTGGCTGCTTCATACGTTGCTGACGACCACAAGTTCATGGATGAGGTTCGCCGGGAGCGCGCCGCAGAGCTTGCGTTTGAAGGCTTCCGTTTCAACGACTTGCAACGTTGGCTGCTTCTCACGGTTTATCCCTACAATGTCAAGACATCGCAAGAGTTCGACCGTCAGGAAGACGAAAGCTTCTTCAAGAATAACGATCCCCGTGATGCCAAGGTGTCCAACTGGAGAGAAGAGAACATTGTTACCAGAGTGTTTGGTACCAAGCATTATTGGTTCCCATTGCTTGATAGAGACATTTACCTATATGAGGATTTCCCACAGAATCCTGGTTGGTAAACTAAGACACAATCATAAATCATAAATAGCATTGAATAGATATGAAATATATATATAAATGTACTGTTTTATCGGCTTTTACCGTCATAGCGTGTCATCTGCCCATAGCAGCCCAAGGCTTGGATGAAGTTGTGGCAGATACATTGCAAACAGACAACAATGTTCCTGTGGCGTTTGCCAAGACTCCTCTGAAAGAGACGCTTGGGGGAGTGTCGGTTGTAAACGTTGAGGAACTGACAAAGAAAAACTACAACACCTACAGCCTTGATAACATGCAAGGCTATGTAGGTGGTTGGAATGGTAACTCCTTATGGGGAATGGACGATAGGCTTGTTCTTATCGACGGTGTGCCGCGTGATCTCAACAACGTGAAGCCTGATGAAATTAAAAGTATCACGTTTCTTAAGGGTGCACAGGCCGTGGTGCTCTATGGCAGCCGCGGTGCCAAAGGTGTTGTTCTCATAACAACAAAGCGCGGAAAAGAAGGTCCGCTACGGGTTGACGTACGTGTCAATACCGGTTGGAACGTGGCCAAGAGGTTTCCTGAGTATTTAGGCTCTGCCGAATACATGTCACTCTATAACGAGGCATTGGCCAATGATGGTCTGAGTCCGCTCTATTCACCTGAACAGATTTACAACTTCGGCAGTGGTTCAAATCCGTATCGCTATCCGAACGTGAATTTCTATTCCTCAGACTATATCAAGAAGGCTTACAACCGTACTGACGTTAACACGGAGATAAGCGGTGGTGGAACGCTGGCTAAATATTATGTCAACATTGGCTATTATCGCAATGGCGATTATCTGAATTTTGGTGAGGCCAAGAACAACTACCAGCAAAGGTTTAATGTACGCGGTAATGTGGACTTGCGGCTTAACGATTTCATTTCGGCCTATGTTAATTCCAATGTGAGTTTCTATGACCAGAAGACGCCGGTGGGTGATGATTATTGGGCCACGGCATCGACTTTCCGCCCTAATCGTGTCAGCCCGATTATCCCAATGAGTTATTTGGATCCCAATGCGTTGGCTGCTCAAAAGATGCTTAGTGAGACAGACAACATCTTTGACGGTGGTTTTCTTGGTGGTACCCAGAGTGATTTAACGAACGTTTTCGCCTCTTATTATGCTGGTGGACGAAGCAAGTACACCAGCAGGCAGTTTCAGTTTGACGCTGGAATAGACGTGGCGTTGGATGCAGTGTTGCAGGGATTGTCCTTCCATACACAGTTTTCTGTAGACTATCAGACCTCCTACAACACATCGTATAATAATGATTTTGCAACCTACGAACCTATATGGTCAAACTATGGAGGTAAAGATGTGATCGTAGCACTTAACAAGTTCAATTTGGATAAGAAGTCGGGTGTGCAGAACATCAGTAACAGTACTGACAATCATGTGATGAACTTCAATGCCCACTTTGATTATAACAGGACTTTCGACAAGGTGCACAATGTCAATGCCATGTTTGTTGTTAATGGTTTTCAGCAGTCTTTCTCGCAGCAATATCACAAGACTAGCAATGCAAACCTGGGTCTGAAGCTGGCCTACAACTACGCAAGCAAATACTATGTTGATTTCTCAGCAGCTGCTATACACTCGGCTCGTTTGGAAGAAGGACATCGTCAAGCGTTGTCTCCTTCATTGTCGTTAGGATGGAACCTTGCTCGTGAATCCTTCATGGAGGGTTCTGCATTCGACGATTTGCTCTTCAGTGTGAGTGGTAGCATCTTGAATACCGATATAGGCATCGATGATTATTACATGTATGCCGGTGCATTCAGCCAGACCAATGCTTATTGGTGGGGCTGGACGGAGGGTGTTTCCATGAACCCTACAGTGTCTAACCGAGGTGGTAACGATGATCTGACCTTCTTGAAGCGCAAGGAATTTTCAGCCAACGTGAAGGCTTCGCTTTGGAACAGGACCTTGACGGCTGATGCGTCGTTCTTTATCAACACGCTCAATGGTAAGGTAATTACAGGCAATGCCTCATATCCTAACTATTTTTTCACTTATTATCCTGATGCCACGTTCATTCCCTATTTGAACTATGACAATGATCGGCGCATAGGTTTTGATTTATCATTGAACTACAATAAGAAGTTTGGAGAGGTCGACTTCTCGGCAGGCGTGAATGCTACATATTATGATACTAAGGCTACCAAGCGCAACGATATCAACTATCTTGATGAGTATCAGTATCGTCAGGGCCGTCCGGTAGATGCCATTTGGGGCTATGAATGTGTTGGTTATTTCCAAAATGAAGAGGACATTGCCGGCTCTCCCAGCCAAAGTCGTTTGAGTGGTAATATTGCTCCAGGCGATTTGAAGTACAAGGATCAGAATGGCGACAATATTATCGATAACAAAGACCAGGTTTATCTTGGCCGGGGCGGTTGGTTTGGAGACCCGTTCACGTTAGGTTTGAACCTTACGGCCAAGTACAAAGGCTTCACTTTCTTTGTATTGGGAACAGGTGGTTTCGGTGCAAAGGCATTCAAGAACAACTCTTATTGGTGGGTTAGCGGAGAGAATAAATACTCTGCCCCTGTTCGTGGCAGATGGACTCCGGAAACCGCATCTACCGCAACCTATCCGCGTTTGACAACCGGCGATGGATCCAATAACTTTACCAACTCCGACTATTGGATTTACTCAAGAGACCATTTCAACCTGGCCAAGGTGCAATTAACCTATGACTTCCCGGCCACGATGTTCGGTAACTCTTTCGTCCATGGATTGTCGGCTTATGTCAGCGGAAGCAACTTGCTTACCATCTCCAAGAATCGTGAGATCATGGAAATGAATGTGGGGTCTGCCCCGGCAGCCCGTTTCTATAATCTCGGTGTGAAATTAACGTTCTAAAACTTTACGAGCTATGACTAATAAGAATATATATAAATTGCTGTTTTTAATTGCCGTACCGCTTTTCTCCGCATGCGATGACTTGTTCGATCCGGCATTAGAGAACAAACGCTCCATCGAGGCCATGTGGGAGGAGCCCTCTTATGCACAGGGCATTTTGGCCAATGCCTATGTATTGTTGCCTTATCAGGATGCGCCCAATAGTGACCTTGCCACAGACGATGCTGTGACCAATGATTTTGGTAATAACTATCTGCGCATAGCAACCGGTTCGTGGGCAGCAGACAACGACCCGTTATCACAGTGGCAAAACAGATATAATGCCATTCAGTATATCAATATCATGATTGAGAACTGCGACAAGGTTAAATGGGCCAATTCTCCTGTGCTGAATCGTATGTTCCGTGATCACTTCATGGGTGAGAGTTACGCTCTGCGTGCCTTGCAGATGTTTTATCTGTTGCGTGCCCATGCCGGCTACACGGCTGATGGCAGGCTTATGGGTGTGCAACTCCATCTGAACTCGGAGGGCGTTAATTCCGATTTCAATCAGCCCCGTGCCACATTCAAGGAATGCGTGGATCAGATTATTTCCGATCTCGACAGCGCACTTGTGTTGCTGCCTTACGAAGATGGTGATGTTGCTTCCGAGAGTGATGTTCCGGCCAAATATGCCAGTCAGGGTGGCACCATGGGCGAATACAACCGCGCCTTTGGTAATCATCTCCGTGGCAAAATCAATGGCAAGGTGGCCGAGGCTCTCCGTGCTCAGGTGGCTTTGCTGGCAGCAAGTCCTGCCTATAACGCTGATTCCGGGATGAGTTGGGCACAGGCTGCCGACTATGCTGCTGTTGTGCTCGACCATATTGGCGGTATCGGCGGTATTGATGCCAATGGTTGGAAATGGTTTGATAATCATGAAGAGATTGACAACCTCAAGGCCGGTGCCGACCCCAAGGAGATTGTTTGGCGTGGGAGCCGAGGCGACAGCAATGATCTTGAGTCCAACAACTATCCTCCCTCTCTCTATGGATCGGGTCGTGTCAACCCGACACAGAATTTAGTTGATGCTTTCCCCATGGCGAACGGATACCCCATAACCGATGCCAACAGCGGATACAATGCCGATAAACCTTATGCCGACCGTGATCCGCGCCTGGCTGCTTACATCCTGCTCAACGAGAGCACTATTGGTAGTGCCGGATCGACAATCACGACAGGCGTGTATGGAACCAACCGCGACGCATTAAACCGAGAAAGCGGCAGCTCCACACGTACGGGCTATTATCTGCGTAAGTTGCTGCGCAGTGACATCAACTTGGATCCTTCCAACTCGACAACCCAGAACCACTATCTCGCCCGTATACGGTTCACTGAAATATTC
>CALKIW010000130.1 GCA_937995875.1 uncultured Bacteroidales bacterium
GCAGCGCAAACCGGCACTCAGAGGCGAGGCACAGTTCCTCTATTATTTCAACAACGACAAGGAATAATGACATGAGAGTTCCTCGATTATTCTAACAACAACAGGAAATAATGCAATGAGGAAACCTTTTTTACTTTCCGTTCTTCTGGCCGGCTTCGTGTCGGCAAACGGGACCTATGCAATGGCAACAGATAAGGCAAGCCACGAAGTGTGCCGGGCAGACGCCGTGAAAGCCTCCCTGAAATCCAACAGGCCTGCTGTTGCGGACAGGCTCTTCCGTTCGGATGCGGTCGAAAAGAGATCAAGCGAATCGTCAAAGTGCTGAAGAATGAAAAGTTGGCATGGATGTTTACAAACTGCTTCCCCAACACATTGGACACCACCGTGCATTTCTAGGAAGACGAGAACGGCAATCCGGACACATTTGTATATACCGGTGACATCCACGCTATGTGGCTGCGCGATTCCGGTGCGCAGGTATGGCCCTACGTTCAGCTTTGCAAGGAAGACAAGCCTCTGCAGAAAATGTTGGCAGGCGTGATTATGAGGCAGATAAAATGTATCAACTGCGACCCGTATGCCAATGCTTTCAACAAGGAGCCTAATCCTAACGGCGACTGGATGGAAGACACCGGGATGCATCCGGAGCTGCACGAACGCAAGTATGAGATTGACTCGCTGTGCTACCCAATACGACTGGCCTACGAATACTGGAAAGTCACGGGAGACACCAGTGTGTTCAATGAGGATTGGGTAAGTGCTGTAAAGAATATTCTCAAAGTATTCAAGGAGCAGCAAAGAAAAGACGGAAAGGGCAGTTATCACTTCCTGAGAAAGACCGAACGGGCACTCGACACCGTGAGCAACAATGGCTGGGGAGCCCCTGCCAAACCCGTTGGGCTGATTGCCTCGTTCTTCCGTCCATCCGACGACGCTACCACATTTCTGTTTCTTGTGCCGTCAAACTTCATGGCCGTGTCTTCACTGAACAAGGCCGCCGAAATACTGACCAAGGTAAACAAGAACGGCGACCTTGCCGCTCAATGTTCGTCACTGGCCGACGAGGTGCACGAAGCACTGATGAATCACGCCGTGTACAATCACCCCAAATATGGTAAGATATACGCCTTTGAGGTTGATGGATTCGGCAATCACATGCTGATGGACGACGCCAATGTGCCAAGCCTGCTCGCCATGCCCTATCTTGGAGACGTAGACGTGGACGACCTCATCTACCAAAATACACGCAAATTTGTTTGGAGCGAAGACAACCCCTATTTCTTCCGAGGCAAAGCGGGAGAGGGAATCGGCGGCCCACACATTGGTTACGATATGGTGTGGCCCATGTCTATCATGATGAAGGCCTTCACCTCGAAGGACGACGCCGAAATCAAATGGTGCATCAAGACCCTGATGGACACGGATGCCGGAACGGGATTCATGCACGAGAGCTTCAACAAGGACGACACCACCGACTTCACCCGTGCATGGTTTGCATGGCAGAACACGCTGTTTGGCGAACTCATCATCAAACTTGTAAACGAAGGAAAAACCGACCTGCTCAACAGTATAGAATAAGGTCGGAATTTCATCAACTGTCCCACAACATGGGGCACGGTTGTGCCTCAAGTTGGGTTATTATCTCATCACTGTTGTCTTACCCGGTTAAGAGCCGAGCAAGACAATCGGTAAGCGTGTGTCATATCTGAAACTCCATCATCTTCTAAACGCGCAAGAAACGTATTGAAGACATGATGGAGTGCATGAAATCTGTCAAATCCATTATCTTCTAATATTCCTTATATATGAAAAAACTATTATTAACCGCATGTCTCGCTGTCTTAGCGCTGACGGCTTCGGCTTCAGAGGGATTAACGAAATATGTCAACCCGCTTTTGGGGACAGCAACCCTATGGGAGTTTGAAGACCTGAAATTCAAGGCCACACGACGGGCATGGGGAGCGGAAGTGTTTCCGGGAGCATCGTTGCCCTTCGCCATGGTGCAAACCACCCCTATCACCCAATTGCACAGCGGCTCCGGTTATCAATACGAAGACAAAACCATTCAGGGCTTTGGGCACACGTGCAAGGGCCACTGGAACCTGCTCCACGTGCCATTGATGCCCGTTACCGGCAGATACAGTGCCAACAATTTCGCGTCCGAATACAGTCATGAGAACGAGACGGCTCATCCCGGTTATTATCAGGTATTCCTGAAACGATACGACATCAATGCTGAAGTAACCGGCACCCTCAGATGCGCCTATCATAAATATACTTTCAAAGCAGACGACGACAAAGCACTGATTGCCGATATGCCCCACTCTAACAGCAACGTCAAGGACTGGTCGCTGCAAAAAGAGGGGACAAACACGTTCTCCGGAAGTCAGAACGGAGAAGGACGCATCTTTTTCTGGCGGTGGCAAACTACGATATCGACAAAATCGTCCAACAGCAAAGCCGCAACTACGGCATATCGGTTATCAGTTTCAAGAACAGCAAAGGCGCAATGCCGCTGGAACTGAAAATAGGCTTCTCCTTCACAAGCATAGAGAATGCCAAACATAACTTGGAAGCCGAAATGCTGGGGAAAGACTTCGCCCAAGTGCGCGAAGAAGCCGACAATATCTGGGAAAAACAGCTTGGAAAGATAGAAGTTGAAGGAGGCAGCCAGCGGCATAAGAGTCTGTTTTATTCCACGCTCTATCGCTCGTGCCTATGGCCCTGTCTGCGCAGCGACGTGAATCAGGATTATTGCGACGAGCAGGGAAACATAGTGAACAATGGTTTTGACTATTACACGCTGCCCACATTCTGGGACGATTACCGCAACAAACTCATTCTGATGGGGATGCTCAATCCCAAAGTGGCTACAGATGTGATGAAGACCATCATCGACATGGGCGAAAAACGCGACGGCTATATGCCCACCTTCTTCCACGGAGACCATGCTTCTACGTTTGTGGCCGGAACGTGGCTTCGCGGTATTCGTGACTTCGATTTGGAACGGGCCTATCGCCTGATTCTCAAGAACGCAACCGTACCGGGACGCGGCGGACGCAAATATCTGGACGAATACATCAAAAACGGATGGATTGCGGAGAAAGACACCACGAATGTTCCGACGGAGGATGAATACAAAGGGGCCGTCACCAAAACACTGGAATATGCATACGATGACTATGCTGTGGCCTTGGTGGCCAAGGTTTTGGGCGACAAGAAGAACTACAAACTCCTGATGAGCCGCACAGACAACTATAAGAATGTGTTCGACCCCTCCACCGGTTTCTTCCGTGGGCGCATTGACGACGGCTCGTTTATTGAAGACTTCCGCCCCTACTATCCCTACTATCAATACCAATACAGGGAGGCAAACGCGTGGAACAGCCTGTTCTTTGCTCCACACGGCCCACAGGGAATCATCAAACTCTATCCCGGCAAGCGCGCTGTGGAGCAGAAACTCGACTCGCTGTTCTCAGAGCCTTGGCGTGGCTACGAGGCCCAGAATATCACCGGTTTCATCGGCAACTACTGTCACGGCAACCAACCCGGACACAGCATCCCGTATATGTACACTTTCATCGGCAAGCAGGAGAAGACTCAGGAGATACTCGACAGCCTGATGAACAACTATTATGACATGGGAGCCAAACGCCTCGCCTACTCCGGAATGGACGATGCCGGAGAAATGTCGGCATGGTTTGTGTTCAATGCGATGGGCTTCTACACCTATTCGCCCGCCGATCCGGAATACCTGATCAGCGTTCCTCTGTTCGACAAAATCAAGTTCCATCAGGCCAATGGAAAGATATTCACCGTTGTGAAGAAAGGCAAAGGAAGAAAGATCACAGACATCCGTATTAACGACAAAAAACTGAAAGGCTGGTTTATTGATGACAAGGCCATTAAAAACGGCTCTACACTAACGGTGACAACGAAATAGCCCCTGCCCGACAACGCGATGAGGGACGCATAACACGAGTGATGCGTCCCTCGTTTTTTTGTAGCATGTTCAGGTCCAATGACCGTGACCGAAAGACATAATTACAGCCTATAGCGGAAATCATGGCTCAGTAGAAAAATGTGGAGATACATTTTATTATTGAGATTAGCCCATTAGTACAATAAATAGTCATAGATTTATTTTTGGAGATAATCACCATGCACTACGTAGGGACGAACGGGACATGCGCCGCTTCAAGATAGCAACAGTATGTTTGCGCACTCTTGTTTGGAGGGGGGTATCTTGAAAACAACTGCTTATCCCGAATACGGGTATTGAAACATTAGAAATGGTTAAATATATGAACAAAATGCCCTCTCAAATTCGTGTATTTAAAAATAAGTTTGCCTTCGTTCGAAATACGCAAAAATTGCGACGGTTTGCAAATGATTGACAATCAGCGGATTGGCAAAACCGCTCCAATCCTCCTTGTTTGATTGTCCGTGATTGACTATCGAATGGCGTAGCGGAAAAGGCTTAACCGCAGGGCGGATAGGCTGTACTCGCGGTGCGGTTGAGACCTAAGCACACCGCCGTTAGGCCTCCGCCATGATATGGCGGAATACAATTCCTACAAACGGGGAAGTTTTCGCGCTGCGAGGAATGGGCGGGAGCTGCAAAACATAGCCCTTTTTGCGCTGGATGACACGAAAATAATGCTCAAAAAATGGTAAGAATATTTTATAAAGGGAAGAATGAAGAGGGAAGAGAGAAGAATATAAATTAAAGGAAAGAATGAAGAGGGAAGAGAGAAGAATATAAATTAAAGGAAAGAATGAAGAGGGAAGAGAGAAGAATATAAATTAAAGAGAAGAATGAAGAGAGAAGAGAGAAGAACGAGGAAAGAAGAATGAGGGAAGAACATACATATATAGAAAACTACGAGACCACCATTTGCAATCTCGGAAAACAGCCGACCCTTGAAAGGGAAATAACCTATTGATTATCAACAAAAATACTTCATTATAATTTGCATATATCTGCAAGCCTTTGTATCTTTGCATTGTGAAACCCTGCAAAAGAACTGCAAAAGAACGATGTATTAATCTCCATCTAATACCCGTGAGACATCACTTTTTGGGGATTTTGCGCTCATGCTCGAATCTAACCATACAATATACAAAATTTGCGGAATGGAAACTTTCATCATCACCAAGCCATGTACGCCGACAGAGCGCGTGGAGTTCTGCCGTCGCATTGGTGAGACGGGTATGGAGCTGATGCTCAAGGAGAACATCAGAGGCAAGCTGCTGCTTGACGACAAGCGGAAAGAGGATGAAGGCATATATAATGCTTGAGTGACGACTATTTACGCTATCTTTGTGCATGGGAAATATGATAACAGGTGATTTCATTAAAGAATGGTGAGCAAATGAAGTTAGGGCAGAATTCTATTCAATCCTTTAAAAAGGCTATCATCATATCCATTGTATGGTTGCCGACATTATCTTTTGCATCAGCTCCTTTAGATTCCATATTGAAGGTGCTGAATCAGGAAATTACCAATCAGGAAATCTACAGGCAGAAGAAAGAATATCGCATAACGTCCCTAAGACAAGACTTATATCAAGCAAAAAACGACACGGTCAGGTTTTCCACTGCGTCTATGCTTTTTGATGAGTACCGCTGTTATCAGTCGGACTCCGCATATTACTATGCACAAATGATGGGCAGGATAGCGGAGAATATGAACTACAAGGCTGGCATTGTGTCGTCTAAGATAGCCCAAACAGACTATTTCACATCTATAGGTCTGTTTAAAGAGGCTTGCGATGTCAATTCTACCATTAACAGGGATGATGTTCAGAAAGACCAGATACTTGCCTACTATTCTGTGAACGCGAGGCTCTATTACAACCTTGGAGCCTATGTTGGCGACAACGTTCCCGAGCTCAGCCAACAATATTATGACATACGGAAAGATTATTATAAGAAGTTGACGCATATCGCTCCTATCAACTCCTACGAGTATAATCACGCAGTGTTGGCACTTCACGAAATTAACGGCAAATCTCCCTTGCAGAATATAAAGATGCGATTGAAGTTTCTGGACACTTATGATATTACAGACCATGAGAAAGCCATACAATATTCCATGGTCGGTCATTCATATCTCGGATTGAAACACTACGACGAAGCCAAATATTACCTTGCGTTGTCTGCTATATACGACATTCGCTCCAATACCTACGAGACGACATCTGCCAAAATGTTGGCCGAGTTGATGTACAAAGATGGCGATTATACCCATGCGTATACCTACATCCATTTGGCCTTCAATTACGCCACATTCTATAATTCACACCTACGGCGCGAAGAAATAATCGGTACGCTGAAGATGATAGAGAACTCACGATACGGAAGTCTTGTAAACCGTATGTGGCATCTGGGAAGCATTGCCTTCATCATCACGCTTCTCTTGATGATGGTTGCTATCCTGCTATATAAATTCAAGAAGGCAAATCGTCACCTCAAAGCCCTGAACGAGAGACTTGACAACAAGACGTGTGAGTTGGAGCAGAAACAAATCGAGCTTGCAGCAATCAACGATAAACTGTCGAAAATACTTGATCAGTTGAAAGAAACTACAGCCATCAAGGATGAATACATCATGCAGTCACTGTATGTAAATACCTTTTTTGTCAACCAAGTTGAAGAAAAGGCCCACAAGGTGGTTAAGATGGTCAAGAACGAACAATATGACAAACTCATGCTGCTGCCTTACCAGATGGGTATAAAGGAGGAACGTCAGCGCATATTCAAGCAGTTTGACAATGCTTTTTTATCGTTGTTTCCCAATTTTATGGATGAACTTAACAAACTCTTTGACAAGGATAACCAAATCGTGCTCAATGCCGATGGAGGGTTACCTGTAGAAGTTCGTATATTTGCATTGATGAGGCTTAACATATCCGACCCTTCGGTTGTGGCCAAATACTTGAATTTATCTACCAAAACCGTTTATGTTTATAAGACGAAGATGAAATCAAGGTCGATTGTCGATAACAATGATTTTGAAAAGCGCATCATGGAAATTCCCAAGCCGTAACGGTTGCACCGGATGCCTGCCATACCTAAAAAGATATTAAAAACCACCTGTTCGGACTTTTAAAAACCAAAAATATTATATTAATTTTTGGACACGTTTGTTTTTAGTAACTATCTCATTATAAATAGTTTACATTCGTCAGCACTTTTAATTTTCACTTAAAAGTGTTGTGCGGCGTTTTGTTGCTCCTTAATTTTGTAGCGGATTTTTAAACTACTAAGTAATATGAAGAAAAATTTGCTACTGACTATTTGTCTGCTGACAACCTTCCTTGTTTGTGCAGTTCCTGTCTGCTCTCAAACAATCAATGTGAAAGGAAAAGTTGTTGATGCTGGCAACGGCGAACCTCTCATCGGTGCGACCGTTAAAGTGAAAAACTCCGCAAAGGGGGATGTGACAGATCTTAATGGTAACTTTAAATTGGCAGAGATAGGCTCAAACGCTATCTTGGAAGTTCAGTATGTGGGTTATCAAAAATCGGAAACATCCGTAAACGGACAAAAGTTCGTTGAAATCAGAATGTCGGAGGATTCTAAATCTCTTAATGAAGTTGTTGTTGTGGGATACGGCACAATGGACAAGAAAGAGTTGACCTCATCAATAGCGCATGTTGGCGAGAAAGACTTTCTCGTCTCATCATCTATTGATCCCGTAATGATGATTCAGGGAAAAGCCCCCGGTGTGTCAATAACAAACACCGGAGCCGGTGACCCAAACAACCAAGCCAGCATCCAGATACGCGGTGTCTCATCGCGTGCTGCCGGTCTTGGACCTCTCATTGTTATTGACGGTGTGCCCGGTGGTAATCTCACCAATCTCAATGCTAACGACATTGCGTCGTTCGACATTCTCAAGGATGGCGCAGCCTCGGCTATTTACGGTACAAGAGGTAGCAACGGCGTGATACTTATTACCACAAAGCACGGCTCCCGCGACGGGCAGATACACACGTCTTATCTTGGCAATGTGTCTGCCAATATTCCTGTGAACGAACTTGATATGCTTAGCGCCGCTCAGTATCGTGAGTTGCGCGCACCTACCAACTATGGTGTCGACTTAGGTGGAAATGACAATTGGTATGATGCTGTAAGCCGCACGGGGTGGACAACACAACATACGGCAACCTTAAGCGGCGGTAACGACATGACTAACTACCGTGCCTCTGTCGATTATCGTAATGCTAATGGCATTGATCGATATTCAAACCGTGAGGAATACGGCGGCCGTGCTGCCATTTGGCACACTACCCGCGGAGGATTGTTCACATTCAACGTGAACATTGCACCACGTCTCATCAACCGTAAAATTGCATCGTGGGATGTATTCCGCAGAGCACTGGAAACCAATCCCACAACTCCTATCTATGACAACAACAATCCCAGCGGGTACACTTCACTGAATGGGCAGATTGCAGGAAACAATCCCGTGGAACAACTCTACATTGAAGACAATTCCGCAGAGACCAAACTGCTCGACTGGGACGGCAACGTAAAGCTCAATCTGCTGCCACTGTTGATGAAGAAGGAGCAGAAATACAGCCAAACGCTGACAACACAATTGTCTTTTGCTAATCACGAGACATCCAATTTCTATTACTTCTTTCGTCCGTCCACCAGCACGATGTCTATGCGCAACGGATACACGGGAGAGGGAAGCCGCACATACCAGAAGAGCAGTGAGCGAATACTGGAATGGATTACCAATTATACCGGATCGTTCAACGGACACAATATCAAGGGAATGTTTGGATATTCCTATCAGTACATCAAAAACCAGGGAATGGACGCCGAAAACAAGAACTTTCCCAACGATGGGCTCGGTGCCAACTCTCTCGGCACGGGAACATGGGCTCTCGAAGATGGTAATGTCGGTATGTCGTCATACAAAAACGATTCCAAGCTGATCGCTTTTTTCGGACGTGTGAGCTACGACTGGCAGAGGCGCTATCTCCTCACCGCTTCGTTGCGCCATGAGGGCTCGTCTAAGTTTGGCGCCAATCATAAATGGGGAAACTTTCCGGCTATCTCCGTAGGATGGCGCGTCTCTGAAGAGCCGTTCATGCAAGAGGTAAACTGGATTGACGACCTGAAAATACGTGGTGACTACGGTGAGACCGGTAATCAGGACTTCGACAGCTATCTCTCCCTCAATACCATGAACGGATTCGGATATTATTATTATCAGGGCAAATACTATCAGGTATGGGGAGCCGGGAAAAATGTAAATCCAGACCTGCATTGGGAAAAAGCAAAAAACTGGAACATCGGCTTAGACTTTGCTCTCTTCGGCAACAAGCTCTCAGGGTCGATCGATTATTACAATCGTAAACAACAAGATCTCCTGGGCGACTACAACGTACCGGTGCCGCCTTATCTGCACGACAAAACGTTTGTTAACGTGGGATCGATGAGAAATTCAGGATTTGAATTTAATGTTCATTATGCGGCTGTCAACACAAAGAATTTTACCTATGCAGTTGATTTCGTGGGGGCGACACTGAGCAACAAGTTCCTTGATTTCAGCAATTCCGAATATACAGGCGAGAACTATTATGACGTGTGCAACACTGAGGATCCTTATCCTATGCACAATCTTCAGCGTATACAGAAGGGTGAACGGCTCGGCAACTTCTTCCTGTACCGTTATGCCGGCATTGACCAGAACGGCAATTTCCTCATCTATGATAAAGACAACCAACTGAAACTGGCCTCGAAGGGAACCGAGGAAGACAAAGCCATCGTGGGCAACGGACTGCCAAAGTTCACTGCGTCGATGACACATACCTTCCGCTATTATGACTGGGATCTGTCTGTGTTCCTAAGGGGTGCGTTCGACTACAGCATCTTTAACATCCACGACTTCTATTATGGCATACAAGGATTCAACGGAAACGTGATGGAAAAGGCATATTCAAAGAATGGTTTGGTGACCGGGCTTCAGGTTCCCACCGACTATTATCTCGAACGTGGCGACTACATCAAGCTTGACATGGTATCGCTGGGATATACATGGCGCGTCAACAAGCGCTATCTTGACTCCGTAAAGTTTAAACTTACAGGAAAGAATCTCGTGACATTTACCAAATACAGTGGCATAGACCCTGCCAACGTGCAGGTGAACGGACTCACACCGGGAGCAACGGGGTCACGCTCTTATTATCCGTCCGTCCGCCAGGTTATCTTTGGAGTGCAACTGGATTTCTAATATTAAATACAACAACAGATTATGAAACGATACAAATATATTGCCTGCATCCTTTTCTGCGGTCTTACACTGACAGGATGTACTGACCTTGATGAAACCGTGTATGACAAGGTCATGAGCAACAACTATTATAATACGAAAGCTGATGTCATCCGTGCTGCCCTGCGACCTTTTGAGCATGCTTTTTGGAGCATCACCCTGAGGATGCCGCTTCAGGAGCTTCCCGCCGACCAAATCATGACATGTAAGCGCGACTCATGGTGGGAAGATGGAGGTAAGTGGCGCCGTCTTCACTATCACACATGGACAGTGGAGGACGACTATTTGGAATCCGATTGGGATGGAAACTTTAAAGGCATCATGCAGTGTAACTATGTCATCGATGACCTTGCCAATCTCACACCGGAAAAATATGGCTTTACGCAAGAGGATTTTAATGATCTCACAGCCCAAAGCCGTGTATTGAGAGCCTGGTTTTATCTGCGTCTACTCGATGCCTTCAGAAATGTGCCTCTTGCTGTAAGCAAAGATGCCTCTCTGAACAGTGAGGGACAAGTGGCTCCAATCGAAACATTCAGGTTTATCGAGAAAGAGCTGAAAGAATGCCTGCCCTTGCTGAAAAAAAAGGAAGGGGTAGCCGGTAACGGCACCTATCAGGGGCAATGGACTTCTGCCGGCGCAGCGGCATTGCTTGTACGTCTGTATCTGAATGCTGAAAAATGGATAGGCGAAGACCACTACGCCGATTGTGCCACATACGCCTCCAACATACTTAACGGCAACTATGGCACTTATTCGTTGGAAGGTTCTTGGGACAAGGTGTTCGACTGGGATAACGAAACATCCAATGAGGTGATATTCGGATTTCCGTCAGCCAAACGTTATTCGCACTGGCTCTATGACGGCAGTTGTTATTGGTGGTCGGTACCACAACAGTTTACCTACTATGTGAACGACCGCAATAGTGAGAATGGTGACCACAATCCCAAATACGCACTCACCCCAAGCCATGATCTCAACGGAAACTTGTATGACTACAAGCTTGGAAATACTGTACAAAAGTTCCAAAATTATCCGGAAGACTACCGCTTAAAACTGTACCGTAACTTGGGTAACAGTACGCGTGAAGGCATGATGGTTTTTGGCTCGCTCGAAGTGACGAAAGACGGTAAGACCGGCTTGATGACAGACCCCGACGGTCTCTATGAATTGTATATCAGGGATGCGGTAGGTCAGTTCAAAGGATTGACCCCCGACCAGTGGCCTGCTGATAAGACAAGCGACCTTACGACAGGTGACCACCAGTCAGGATGGCAATTTGTGAAATATCCGCTCTATAGTGATAATGATGAAGGACAGTTAAAGTCTGATTACGCTGAGATCAGATTGCCCGAAATTATTTATTCGCTTGCGGAGTGCAAATTTCGTGGCGGCCAGACAGCCGAGGCTGCGAGACTTCTCAACAGTGTGCGTAAACGCAATTACCCACAAGAGAAATGGTCTGACTATTTGTACGTTCCGGAAGGTAAAGTGACGCTTACCGAACAGGAACTTCTTGACGAATGGGGACGTGAGTTCCTTGGCGAAGCACGACGGAGGACAGACCTCATACGCTTTGGGAAATTCAACAGTGGCATTTGGTGGGACAAGAAAGCTGATGCCGACAATCATACCGAAATATTCCCTATTCCGAAAAAGGCTCTTGACACGAATCATTCGTACAATCAAAATCCTAATTATTAAAATGAAAAAAAACTATGAAGTCATTGTTTAAAATATTCACGGCAGTTATTGGTCTTTTCGTGGCAGTAACCCTTGTGGGCTGCGATGGTGAAAAAGATTTAGTGGTCATCGATATGCCAGAGGAGGAAATGCCCCACGCAAACATATACATGCTTGGCATGGCATCGGGGCAATGGGATTCCAATGATGGCCTGCAAATGGAGGTCACCGGCAAAAATACATTTGCTTGGGAAGGACAGATTCATTATTCATCAGAAAACAAGCAGTTCAAGTTTTGCATGTCCAAGGGCAACTGGGATGCCATCGACTTTCTTGTGCCGGAAAATGCCGATGCCGACGGCTACATCGAGGTTGTCGGTGATGGGACATACAAACTGCAGAAATGCTCTCAGCTGGCAGGAACGCTGAAGGATGCGTTCTTCGGCATTGCCGAAGGTGCTGATGGTATCTATAGATTAGAAGTCAATGTAAAAACGCTCACTTTGACTGTAAAGAAAAAATAAATAGTATGACACCAAAAAAATATGTGATAACATTTATCCTGCTGTCGTTTGCCATGTGGCTGAACGCCCGCGACAGCAGGTACACCCGCCACGGAGCAGGACCATTGTACTGGATGGCCTATGAAGAATGCTACGTTACCAATCAGCCTCTGTCGGAGGACAGATACCGGAAATCGGTAGACTGGGTAGCAGAAAATTTCAGGCAATACGGATATGATATGGTGTGCACTGACGGCTGGATAGAGGATGCCCAGACAGTTAATGAGAACGGTTATATAACAAAGTATAATTCCTCATGGACGCACGACTTTTCATATTGGATAGACTACAACAGGAAGAAAGGCCTGAAAACAGGGGTTTATTACAATCCCATGTGGCTCACCAAGACTGCCTACAAAGCCAACTGTCCGATACCGGGAAGTGACAGGCATGTGCAGGATATTGATGGCGGAAAAGGTTTCAAGGGCAGAACCCACATCTATTTTGTAGATGTAAACAAAAAGGGAGCCAAGGAGTGGATACAAGGCTATGTAAAGTATTTCATAAATCTTGGTGTGTCTTTTCTCCGCATCGACTTTCTCAATGACTACGAGGATTATTATGGCACGGGGAGCTATAAGAAAGCCTTGCAATGGATTATGGAGGCGGCCGGCGATGATATAACCATCAGTCTTGTCATGCCCAATTGCAATAGCCATGCCGCCAACGAGGTGAAGTATGGCGATATGTTCCGCATCAGCGACGATGTATTTGCCGGCGGCTGGGATTTCCTGAGTGAGAGGCAGCGAGGCAAGCACTCGGATCGTTGGCCGCAATATCGCAATCTATTCGACGGCTTCGTGAAATTCAGTGATGTGGCCGGGCGTGGAAAAATCATCATGGATGGAGATTTTATCCGTCTCAACACCTGTGCTAACGACGATGAACGCCGATTCTGGATATCGCTGATAGCTTTGACCGGATCTCCCATTGCCATGGCCGACCAATATGACACTATGGGTAAAAACGGCAGCTTCTATACAAACGAAGAAATACTCGCCCTTAATAAAGCAGGATTCTGCGCCAAGCCCCTGTCTACTGATCTCTATGACATGAACAGCCAAAAATGGGTTGGGCAGCTGCCTGACGGGGATTGGATCGTAGGACTATTCAACCGCAACGATACCAAAACAAAGATTTCCATAAGTCTTAAGGATGATCTTGGTATGGCTGACGGTGTGGCCGAAAACATACGTGACCTCTGGTCGCACACTGATTTGGGTGCATGCACTGACTTATACAGTGTGGATGTTCCAGCTCATGGCTGCCGAGTCGTGAGGATAACGCCAAGTGGGCGGAAACGCTATCAGGCTGAGACGGCGACAGTACTTGGAGATGCAAGAATCATCAGATAAACCTTTATACCACGATATGCGTAAACTTTTCCAACTCAGCTTCATGCTTTGTTTAGTCATACTGGTTTCTGGCTGTAAGGAGGATTGGAGCATAAATCCACCGTCGGCAGCGGGAGAACACGCTGCAGGCGGATATGTCGGCATCTTCGAGGATGACGGTGCTTCCATACTGTTTGCTGTCGAAACTGCCATGGCAGGAAACTACGATATCGTGGTAAGAGGTAGGGCTTCATCTGATGCGCCGGGAACGGGCCGTGTTTCTAATGGTATGGAAAACGCGACCATAACGTTTAAAGAGCGCAGCATATGGAGCAATGATACTGTGCGCATAAAACTCACAGAGGGTCTCAATGAAATCCGTGTTTCGAAGGGTGCAGGCAACGGATGTTTTTACATCGATTATATAGAAATAAGCGCAATAGAATCATCCTTGTCCGCATCGCGCCTTTCCGGCATGGATATGATGGAAACTAACCAAATTATAAATAAAATCTATTGTAAATGAACAGAATATTATTTTCCGCTCTGGCGTTCATCTTTCCCCTTTTAGGGGCGAACGCCCAAACCGTGACCTCACCCGACGGCAGGGTGGCCGTAAAGTTTTATCTGCAGGACGGGCGACCCACCTACGAGATGACTTATAAGCAAAAAGAGGTGATACGGCCGTCGCACCTCGGCCTCGAACTCGCCGCAAAAAAACATGCCAGCAATGGGACGGACGAGCAAGACCTTATGGATGGATTCTCCATTAAGGACACGCAGACCTCGACCTTCGATGACACATGGCGACCTGTATGGGGCGAGACGGCCACCATTCGCAACCACTACAACGAACTTCTCGTAACGCTCAATCAAGCTTCCATGCAACGCGATATATGTATTCGCTTTCGAGTGTATGATGACGGTATGGGGTTGCGCTATGAGTTTCCACAGCAGGAGAAGCTCAACTATATCATTGTGAAAGAAGAACACACGCAGTTTGCCATGACCGGAGACCACACCGCCTACTGGATACCGGGCGACTACGACACGCAGGAGTATGAGACGCAAATCTCAAGACTTTCAGAAATACGCCTGAAAATGAAAGAGGCCATAACTCCCAACGCCTCACAGACTCCGTTCTCGCCAACCGGCGTGCAGACCTCGCTCCAGCTTAAAACCGACGACGGCATCTACATCAACTTGCATGAGGCGGCCTGCGTGGATTTCCCAACCATGCACCTCAACCTCGACGACAGGAATATGGTGTTTGAGTCGTGGCTCACCCCAGATGCCACGGGAATGAAAGGATATGTGCAGACACCGTTCAACACTCCCTGGCGCACCGTTATCGTCAGTGACGACGCGCGCGACATGCTGGCCTCCAACCTTATCCTCAACCTCAATGAGCCTTGCAAGATAGAAGACACGTCATGGATTCACCCTACAAAATACTGTGGCGTATGGTGGGAAATGATAGCCGGAGGCAGACAATGGAGTTATACGTCCGACCTCATGTCTGTACATCTTGACAGCGTAGACTATTCAAAGTGTCGTCCCCACGGACAGCATCCTGCCAACACGGAGAACGTGAAACGCTACATCGATTTCGCCGCAAAAAACGGTTTGCAGCAGGTCCTTGTAGAAGGGTGGAACATCGGCTGGGAAGACTGGTTTGGACACTACAAGGACTATGTGTTTGACTTTCAGACACCTTATCCAGATTTTGACATCAAATATCTCAATGACTATGCACATTCCAAAGGTGTGAAGTTGATGATGCATCACGAAACGAGCGGCTCAACCCTGAACTACGAGCGTCATCTTGAAGCTGCCTACTCGCTGATGAACAAGTATGGCTACGACGCGGTGAAGAGCGGTTACGTCGGCGACATCATTCCTCGTGGCGACTACCATTATTCGCAGTCTGCAAACAACCACTATCTATACTGCATCAAAGAGGCTGCCAAACACCGTATCATGGTTAATGCTCATGAGGCATCACGCCCCACCGGCCTGTGCCGCACATGGCCCAACCTCGTTGGCAATGAGTCGGCGCGGGGAACGGAGTATGAGGCTTTCGGTGGAAGTGAGCCTTACCACACCGTCATCCTTCCGTTTACACGCTTGCAGGGCGGACCGATGGACTACACACCGGGTATTTTTGTGACAAAACTCAGCGAATGGTGCGACAACAAGTCATACATACATACCACGCTCTGCGGACAGCTTGCCCTCTACCTGACGATGTACTCTCCACTCCAGATGGCAGCCGATTTGCCTGAACACTACGAGAAGTATGACGATGCTTTCCAGTTCATTCGCGACGTGCCCTGCGACTGGGACGACTCCAAATATCTTGAGGCCGAGCCGGCCAAATACATCACCGTAGCACGCAAAGGCAAGGGCACCGACAACTGGTTTATCGGCGGCAAGTGCGATGCGGAGGGACATCAATCAGTAGTGAAACTCGATTTCCTTGATAAGGGTCGCAAATACGAATGTGCTGTCTATCAGGATGCTCCGGAAGCTGACTACGAAAAAAATCCGTCGGCCTACGTCATCACACACCGCACCGTGAAAAAGGGCGACGTGCTGAAACTGAGGCAGGCTCGCGGTGGCGGATTTGCCGTCAGCCTTATCGCTAAATAGTTTTATGGCTGCCCGCCAAATGCTATCGTAGCCTATAGATACCCTATCACCGCATATAATATAGACACCCTATCATTGCATATAGATACCTATCATTGCATATAGACACCCTGTCATTGCATATAGATACCTATCATTGCATATAGATACCCTATCACCGCATATAGATACCGGAATCACCCTCACGACAAAGTCCCCCGTAAGTCCGACAGCAGACTTACGGGGGACTTTTCGTTCTCCCTGATCACGATTTTCGTAAAAGAATTTAACCAATTTTCGGTGATTATTTTCTCGTCATCCAGCGCAAAAAGGGCTATGTTTCGGCCCTCCCGCCCATCCTTCGCTGCGCGAAAACTTCCCCGTTTGCAGGAATTGTATTCCGCCATATCATGGCGGAGGCCTAACGGCGATGCGACTAAGCCTCAACCGCACCGCGAGTACGGCCTATCCGCAGGGCGATTGAGGCTTATCCGCCCTGCGGTTAAGCCTTTCTCGCACCGCCGTCCGACAACAAATGGCTGATGACTACATACAGAGCAAAGGGGCCTTCATCTTATCTTCCTGATTGTCAGCCAACTACAAATTCTGCGAATTCTGCGAATTCTGGACGAGAAGTTAAAGTTGTTTCAGAATATGCGAATTTTAAAGGGGTGTTTGTAAAGAAAAAACTTAATCATCAACAAACGACAACTTTCGGACAATACCTTTTTTTTGATACACGCCATCCCCACGACGATTTGTAAAGAAACGCAGGAGGGCACCCCTATCCGGAACTGCCAACATTTCCCGTTCGCATTTCGGAGTGGTGACAAAAGAAAAACATGCCTTCACGCTCCGGCAAGCAAACAAGAATGAAATCCTGTATATTGGGAGAATTTTCGGTCGTTCAAATCCGCTTCTCACCCAAGAGGTCAGCTGTCAAAATCCTCATCATGCCACAAAACTTATTAAACTACAATCCACTTTTTAGGATGTAGATTTTTTACCTAACACATTTATTATCAGCACTTTAATAAAAACACAACATCTATAAATCCACTTCAAATACATACAAAGTTGATATCAATATATATATTTCGTAATTTTGCAATCGAGAGTTTTAGAAAACGATTGGAGACCTTAGAGAGTAAAGAGCTGTCTCGAAGAATTTGATGTATGAATTTTACATAACCTATTTTGATTAATGATCATGAATACATTATTTGTTTTTTTACTCATGACGGTGCAGACCTCTATATCAAGGCCGAAACCATCGATTTTGAAATTCATGGAACTCACACTGCCATGCAGACAGCGATCAGCGACGCGAATGTTGAAAATACAGACAACATCATTTTTGAACAATATCAAACAAGGATAAAAGCATGAATAAACAACTATTGACTTTATGTGTGCTGGTGCTAAGCCTTTTCTCTATCATGGCAAAGGCACAACCCACAGCCGGGCCGGACCTTCCCGGAGATGTATCAAAAAAAGGCGGCTACAACATCTACTGCAACGGCCTGGCAGAGACAAGTACCTTTATGCAGGCCGAATGGCAATTTGCCAACTGGGGAGGAGATCCCTCCGAATATACCGGAATTGCAGGCAACCCCTGCGAGCTGGTGGCCAATTTTCGTTCGGTGGGCATACAGGGACAAGCGCTCGACCTGTCAAACGTTGAAAAGCTCTGCCTGTCTGTATGGAGCGACGTGGAGAGAACGATCAATGTGTATATCATCAATTCTGCAAATATAACCGGAACGGGTCGCTCTGAAGAAGCAAGAATCGTGAACAATCGGCTCACAGCCGGGAGTTGGACGACGTTGGAGCTTCCCGTTGCTACTTTTAAGACCAACAACAATGCCATTGACCTCACCCAAATAGACCAAATTAAGCTTGACAAGCCCGCAACCGGGCCCAGCGACGAAAACATCTACATTGACAATGTCTATTTCCAATTTGCCAATGCAGCCCCATTCACTTACCCAAGCATTCCAAACTATGCGACGATAGTTCCTATTTTCACGAGCGGAAGTTACACCGACCGAGTTTCGGCTTGGAATGTTTCTAACGCAGGAGAGAACAGAGCCTACACCGTTGATGGCCATACGATAGAGCGGGTCACCACCAATGGAAGAGAAGTGGTCTACAATCCCGCAAACAGTGAGCCGGACCTGTCAAGCTGCGACAAATTCCATGTGGACGTCTGGCCGGGAGATGGTGTCACCAAGATTATTTTCAAGGCCTACATGGGTGCCGACGATATAGCTGAGGTGGACGTGACACCATTCCAATGGAACAGTATAGAGGTGCCTTTGGAGCACAATGGAGCCTTCCGGGGCATCCGCTTCAATGATAAGGCGAATGAGAATGGCTTTACGGAAGGAAAGACTTTCTATTTCACCAATGTCTATGCCTACAATGCCGCTGCCGGTAAATGGGAAGAAAATATTCCCCAATCGCCCGACCCCACGCAGGTGCCTAAAGACGTGCTGCCGGTGTTCGGCAACTATTTCGGCAACGAGCATGGCGGTCTTTCAGGTTGGGGTGAAGGCGCAACGATAAGCACACCGACCTTCAAGACGGACAGGAGCCATAAGTTTGCTCTGGCCGGAGACTTCCGATGGGCAGGCCTCGACGGCTTGAACCTTGATGTCGCCAACTATGACAGACTTCATGTAGATGTTTACACGGACCGGGCAACCCAGTTGAGAATTGTTCCAAAGACAGCAAACTATCAAGACGATCATGGTGGACAACAGTTTGATGTGCCGGCCAACACTTGGACGCGCATCGACTTGGACTTGACACAGCTCACCGGCCTCGACCGTGCAGACGCCATCACGCAGATTGGCTTCTATAACGGGCAGGGCAACACCATTGCCCTCGATAATGTTTATTTCTGGAGTTCAACGGGCCTGGAAGTGCCGGCTTCGGAAGACACTGACTATCCGGACGGCCTGACCTGGCAAACCAATGCAACTGCCGATGTGCCGGCCGGTGCCACCTGTCAGGTTTACCGCCTCATCGTGCCCGATGACGTTACCGGCAACCCCGCCAATGGCGCACACGATGGTGTTATCGCAATTAACGACGGATACTATTCCACCCAGATGGGCGAGGACGACAAATGGCTCGTCGTACAATTACAGGACGCCATCACCGTAAAAGATGTGGAATTGGTCTGGGGTAACGGCTATCCGAAAAATTATAAGGTCTACA
The DNA here is from genome assembly GCA_937995875.1 of uncultured Bacteroidales bacterium. Taxonomy (GTDB): domain Bacteria; phylum Bacteroidota; class Bacteroidia; order Bacteroidales; family Bacteroidaceae; genus Prevotella. The sequence continues at coordinate 19,732 of CALKIW010000130.1, forward strand.
CTTCTGCGGAATGGCCCATTGAAAACGGCGCCGTCAAAGAGAGCACGCTCACGGAACTGTATGCAGTGGAGGGGCGGAAAATTCTATACGATCCCTATCACGACATCCGTAGCCGCCTGACAACCAGTCCGGATAATGCCAGATTCGTGGTGATTCATTGTATCGAGCGTGGAAACGATTTCTTTGGCTTTGTCTTCCGCGAACTCCATATCGGCGGGGAGACCAGCGACTATGCAACCGTCGATCACGTTCAGATGAACGACCTCTATACCAAGACCGGTGCGGAGAATATGTTGCGCAACCTCGCTGCCACGCCACGCAACAAGCGTAATGTGGTTGTGCCAAACGCCGCGACACCAAGTGACGTCACCGTTAGGGTAGAAGGCGTGAACGGTGCGGACCCCAACTTTGTCAAGATTGAAAAGAACAGCGATGGCACCTTTAACATTTACACAACGGGCGCCGGCGAATATATTCTGAGCTACCAAAGTAGCGGACTGACGGTAGGAAAGAGCAAGCTCTACTCTTACAAGAATTGGAAAGAGAGCATCATACAGGGCAAGACGGTTAAGGCCGGGCAGACGGAAACGAAAGACGGGGCACTTACAGGCTACCTGCCGGAAAAGATAGCCGACTGGAAAGAGTCTGAAGACAACACCAGCCGATGGTCGTCCGGCGGAGAGCCGACATTCGGTGCGAATGAAGGTCGTGACAACGAATGGCTGAAAATCGATTTAGAGAAGTCGTATGCCATCCAAGAGATGGAGATCGTTTGGGAGAACGCGTATGGCAAGAGCTATGATGTCTACGGATTTAAAGATGATCCGGGCTCAATACCACGTCCACATGGACCATCGACGATCTTCGTATCTTTGACGGATGGGATTATGCCCCAATCATCAACGAGGGCGGTGCAACGGCAAAGCGGGCCCGCTTCTACACCTCTTTGGCGGCCAACAAATACTCTTTCATCGTCGTTCCTTTCTTGGTGGACTATGACAAGATGTTGGACAAGCAGGTATCGCTCTTCAACCCCACCAATTACAGTCCGAGCAGGAATACCATCCGTATTCACGAACTGACATCTTCGGAGTTTTCGTATGTCGAAAGCGAATTACCCGGCCGTCCTTTCGTCATCCGGACAACCAATGAGGGGTTGGATTCACCAAATGGATATAAACTCTGTATCTACAGCAAGGGATATGCAAGTACAATAGAAGCATCAGAGCCTGTTTCACTCCAGCAGACACCAATCAATAAATCATGCGATGGCGGCGCTAACTTCATCGGGTCGTATGTTGAAAACAGCCAGATTGCGACAACTGAAAACGACAATAAAAATTTTTATTTCAGTTCAGCAGACGAGACGTTCCATCCCATAGATGGCACTGTCATTAGTCCATTCTATGCTTACCTCCAGACACCGGCAACCGCTTCCCAGACCAAGCTGATGTTCTTACTCGATACCGTCGATGGCATTGACGAGATTAACACGAATACGGAACAGCGCGTTGCAGATGTCTATGACCTCCTCGGCCGCAAGGTGGGCACGAAGCTGAATCTCGCAACAGACCTCAACAGGCTGCCGGCAGGGATTTACATTGTGAATGGCGAAAAAGTTGTTGTTAAATGAAGAAAGGAGGCGGAAAGATGAAAAAGATATATGATGCACCTGAGATAGGAATCCTGAAAATAGAACTGTCACCTTTGCTGGATACGTCGTTAGGAATCACCGACAAGACTGGCTCCGGAGATGGTACCGGACACCATGGCGGAAATGACTTCTCAGATCTTCCTGAAGCAAAGGGGTATTTCTATGCACCCATAGAGGAGTGGGACGGTTGGGATTAGTAAAGTTTTAGAGAAACTCGGAACAACAAGGACATAGCTTTTGTTCTTATGTCATATCGAAGACGAAAGTTAAGTCATATCGAAGACGAAAGCTAAGTCATATTAAAGACGAGGGGGTGTCCAAACGGGCACCCCTCTTTCGCTAATTGCGCTTTACCGTCGCACAATTACCGGCACATCTATATCATAAACGATGGGCGTCTGCTGAAAGATTTATTTCATTTCTCAAGCAATGCTGAATTCCTCGCTCGAAATTCTGCCTTTTGTAGTTACTAAGCCTCAACGCTCCGCAATACCACAAAACAAATATCCGCAATACCTAAAGGATATTACGGATAAATGTATTTATACATCATTTGAAAAGACCAGTTTGCTGTTTGTTAGAACAGAAACTGCTTTTCATCGGTAATCTTTCATGTTATCTACCCATCACCTTCTTAACTTTAACACTGCCATCGGTATAGATGATGCGAACAACATTCACGCCTTTCGTCAATCCTGATGTTTCCACACCATCGACATTGTAATAGTGCACTTTGGCCACCTCACTCGGTAAGTTGTCTGTGCTAATGCCCGTAGTCTCATCATTGAGGAAATTCTGTTTTGCCGAGACACCATCACCCTCGCTCACGGTCAATGTGGCTCCTGCGTATTTGCTTACCTCGCTTTTCACTTTGCTCACATCAAATGATGAATATTTATAGTAGCTGTATGAATTAAAGTAGCTGTTACTTCCCGAACGGCTTTGTTTATTGGAAGCCCCAAGGCAGCCCGTTATGGTGATATTATAATCCTTGTATTTACTGCTGGTAGCACAATTCTTCCATGGACGTTTCTGGGCATTAGAACTGGAAAATACCGTTTTCTCAACATAGATATTACTCTTATAGCCGGCACCAATGCAATAGCTCGTCACACTGCTTGAGTAGAGACAGTTTACAATATGAACTTTTCCAAAACGCACACGGGGCATACGCTCCCTTGAATGTGAGATTTCGCATAATGATGTTTTTGCAATTTTTCAGGCATAGAATTCCCGTTTTGTCTACCGAAGATGTGTGTGTCGCATTGTTTAAGACAGATCCGGGCAACCCATATACTGTTTTGTTCTTCCCTCCGTTCACAGTCATCTGGCCGTTGAACGTCAGGTTTCCCTTCACATAAATAGTTTTGGCATCAGTACCAGAAAGAGCCATGACCAACTGGTCGGCAGTAGTAACCGTAACGGCATTCTGGTTTTTGCTACCCGTGATTGAGCCACCATAGGTACCCCATCCTACAGGGCTGTTGAGGTCGTAATTACTAATCCCTGTCACACCGAAGTTGCTGCCACCGGATGTATTCCCTGTTCCATTGCTGTTGGATCCGGTGCCACCAAACGAAGCCACATACTTGTATTGCACAACACTGATAGAGAAAAGATAGGAGTTGCCCGTACTAAAAATCTCCACATATCCCTGACTCACCTCTGACGTTGTTGCCTTATGGGTGGTTTTGTCAGCCGAAGCAGCCACTCCGCCCACCTTGTAGTTGTGATAACCGGGATACGACACTACAGTAACGACATCACTGGTGCTTGTGACAGGGATACGGAGCGAGGTTTTAGCATTGAATTGGGCATCGGAGGAACGTTGGGCAAACTTGCCATACTGCCCAATGACATACATCGAAACCCCGTCAAGCGTTGAAGCAACGTGCCCTTGCTTTCCCTCGATGTAACGTCGCAGCCTGCCCATATCGTTAGTATGGCAGGTCGCTACTTCCGAGCCTGCGATTTAGAATGGCAGAATCTATATTATATTATATACCTAAACAATTTGCCCAAATAAATCTTAAACCATTACTTGTGTGCTATGGCACTGGCCTTAGCACAGACAGTGTCTATCGAAGCACAAGTATGGGAAATTAAGTAAAAATCAATATTTTTAAGGATAAAATGAGAATCAAAACCCTTGTTGCAGGATTGTTCATATCCGCAACGTTCACTTATGCACAGACAACGGTTGTAGACCGTCCCGAACTTAGGACAAGTTCCAATTACACCAATTTCCGCGCTCCGCTCAAGGCGGCTCCGCTGCTCAAGCTCCCGGTTGGGAAAATTCAGCCCAAAGGATGGCTTCTCCGATGCTTGGGGTTACGATGAGACGGGTATGACCGATTTGCTGCCTACGAAGTATGCCAAGCGCAGCACGACCGACACCCCCATCCGACTGGTCCCGATGAGTGCTGCCAGACTGAGAATATCGCTGTTCCCTACGAGTAAGGGCGCGAAATGAACTGAATAATTCAAATAATCCGACCGGTTGCACCGGTCGGATTATTTTTTAGAATCTGAAGTCGAGTTGAACGTCGATCATGTCGTAGTTGTGTTTTGCCAGCGAACGGTCGTTCACCCGTGCATATTCGGCATTGATCTGAACGTTCTTGTTGATCACGTAGTTGGCACCAATCTCATAAAAAGTCTTGCTGGTGTCCCACGAGCCTGAAGGACGATACATGTTGTAGCGCGTCTTGGCATAGAGCTTGTGTTTGATAACCGGCGCGATGACCAGCGCATACACACCGTCGGCCTTGTTGCCGATGGCCTCATTAACGTCGGCTTTAGACAGGTCGGCAGAACTGTTGTAGACAGCCTTGAAGGCCTGTCCGGTGGAGTGGATGTATTCGGAGCGCACAGTCCAGTCGTCAAACTTGTATTCGCCCGAAATGGCATAGCGGTGCTGGGGCAGGCGTCGAATGCCCGAAACCGTGTTGCCCTGCTCGTTGGTCCATGTGCCCTTACGGCTGTAGGAGCCTTCCGATCCGAACACGCCGAGACGCATCCCTGCGACGGGCATCACCCAGATGCCACCGATAATATCTTTCTGTTGGTCCACATCTTTGGTGTTGATTCCCTGTCCGTTGAAAACGCCCACCTGATAGTGAAGCAGGTTGCGTCCATTGTTGTTTTTCAGGAAATCACCCTGAAGCTGCACACCGATGTCGCGCCCATTGCTCGAATGCATTCCCACGCGGTCGGTGAAATAGGTGAGTTTCATGATGTTTTGTGCATAGCTCATGAATCCCTGATCGATGGGATTCATCGGGTTTTCAAATGAAAAAGGACGCTTGAACTGTCCCACCTTCACTTTGAAGAACTCAAACTTCTGCCATTCCGTGAAGGCATCCACCACCTTGGGTGAGCTGCCCAGTGTGGACGTGTTGCCGTTGAACTGCAGTTGTATTTTCCAATACCAGTCGGTGAAAGCGCGCCCGTCGAGGCTGATTCGTCCTAAACGGATGTTGAAAGAATTAGACTTGGCTCCCTCTTGTCCGGAATATTGGTATTGCGTCATGGCATATCCCGAAAGTTTTACGTTGTTAATCCAAGTGGCGAGCTTGTTTTGTGCGCTTGCTGTGCTCATCACCATGAGGCCCAGCAAGGCCGATAATATTCCCTTTTTCATTGAAAATTAGGTTTTATTTGAATGTGTTGTGTATGGTTAGGATGCCGCCCGACGGCGGTCCCGGCTTTCGCCTATTGAGGTGCAAAGGTACATATTTTTTGTATATAAAAGTTAGGACTTGTTATTGTTTTTTAATAAATTCAACAGGGAGAGACAGCAGTTTCCACATTTAGATGCCGTGCCCCGCATATCAAAGTCTTGTGAGGAATAGCCGGGACAGGCAGCAGGGATGTCAGTTTGCATCCGTGGAAAAATCGTTTTGCAGATTGTTTAAGTTTCCATGAAATAGATGTAAATCGAAATGAAATAAGCACAAATTGTATTAACTTTGCACTCAAACCGTGTCAAAACGGTTATCGGGCACTCCCGCTGCACCCAACCTTCTGATCGGCCCCATCTTTAAATCAACACAGCGACTTTAAATTTAAATCAACATAGCATCTTAAAACCAACACAGCATGCCATCAGACTCTCAATATCTGCAAGTATTCAGCGACATTCAGCTTATCGCATTCGACGCCGACGACACCCTCTGGGACAACCAAACCCATTTCGAGCGCGTGGAGCGCGAATATTGCGACATTCTCGCGCCGTTCGGCCCTGCCGACGCGGTTTCTAAGGCATTGTTCAGTGTGGAGAGCGCCAACATGCCGCTGTTGGGCTATGGTTGCAAGGCCTTCACGCTGTCGCTCGTCGAAAACGCCGTAAAATTCAGCAAGGGGCGGATTGCTGCCAACGACCTGCTGCGCATCGTGGAGCTTGGCAAGGCCTTGCTCTCGCTTCCCGCCACGCCGCTGCCCCACGTGGCCGACACGCTGCGTATCGTGCGAGACATGAGAAAATACAAGTTGGTGGTGTTCACCAAAGGCGAACTGCTCGACCAGCAAAACAAGCTCGTGCGTTCGGGACTTACCGACTTCTTCGACGACGTCGTCGTGGTTGCCGACAAGACGCGCGACGAATATATCCGTCTGTGTCACATTTTCGACACCGACATCAGCCGGCTGCTCATGGTGGGCAATTCGTTCAAATCGGACATCGAGCCTGTGTTGCAGCTCGGCGGCTACGCGGCATACATCCCTTTCCACACCACATGGCAGCACGAACTGGTCGAGGAATACGACCATCACCACCTCGCGCGTTTGACAAGCATACGGGAGCTGCCCGCCTGTCTCCCTGCTGCCCGCCAAACGCCCTGAATGACCGTGTGCAACGTTGGGACGAACGGGGCGTGTCTGCTTCAGATAAGGGCTGCTTGTTCACCCACTTTGGGGTTTTACTTGAAAATGCCTGTCCCGAACGCTGGTTTTGAAAAATTAGGAATGGTCAAATATATGAACAAATATCCCTCTCAAATTCGCGTATTTAAAAATAGATTTGTCTTCGTCTGAAATACGCAAAAATTACGATAACTTGTAAATGATTGACGGTCAATGATTTTGTAAAACCGTCCCATATTCTTCTATTTTACCGCCCGCGTTTGAGTATCTAACGGCATGATGACAAGGCCCTAACCGCAGTGTGATTGTGCTTCTTCCGCCCTGCCGATAAGGCCTAACCATGCTATGAGAAAGCTCCAATCGCAGCGGCCTTGTGCTTTTTAGGAATGCCCGGCCCGGTTTTGTCGAAAAAAGATAGCCCTTTTTGCGCTGGATGACTCGAAAATGATGACCCGAAAAATGGTAAGAATATTTTATAAAATGAAGAGGGAAGAATGAAGAATGAAGAATTAGCCGGAAGCGTCTGAGTGCAACGGGAGTTTAGACATACGAACTTTATACTTACATCATACTTCCCTATTTTCATTCCTATTTACGGTTACATGGGCTGCCACATTCGTAGGAAGGTACGGTGCCCCAAAAGAAAATGTCTGTTGAGCCTTTATCTCTCCTGTAAATAACAACTGTGCCGTTAAGAGACGCGTATGTTAAAAATATATCTTTGCGTGCATAAAAAAGTCTGCCTTTTGCATTGTATATAAAAAAAATATACCTTTGCGCCGCAAAAAAATAAAATGGATATGTAGACAAACGTCTTTAAAGAGAAACAACAAAAAAAAGCACAAATGAAATTTTTAGAATTAAGACATTTATTCTGCGTAACGGTTGCTGCTGTCGCGCTTGTTTTATCTTCATGCAACCCCGAAACCGACACACAGGAGAACATTGATAATTTGCCGGAGGCTGTTGCCCGCGATTTCCGCAATCGTTGCGGAGACATCACCATTGATCACGTTTACACAGGCAGTGACCTTTACCGCTATACCGACCAACAGGAAACGTCTATATTCTCATCTGACAAGGCTGGGAACGAATATGTTGTGGTATATCTTAACAATGTGTGGAATCGCACCATAAAGACACTGCCCGCCATTAACCAATTGCCCTATAAAGTGCTGCAACGGCTGTTCCATGAAAACCCTGAGGCCCATAAAAGCATGTTTTGTGAAATCAAGGAGGTGTCGCAGACTTGCATCAACAACAAATACTATATACTGTGTTATCTCCAGGACACACCTACTGAGAAAAACCTCGTTCACACACTTGTCATCGGCAATGACAAAACGATACTCAAGTCGTGCACAGACATGTTGAATTCGTTAGTCAATGCGTATCCGCAATCTTCTGATATTGATTGGATTTCCAAACGCTACAGCGGAGCTGTGACACTTGGTTATGTCAATGACCGGGGCTCTGACAATTACCTCATCATACAGAACGGCGTGTTGAAGTCTGTTTTTTTTAAAACATCC
>CALKIW010000131.1 GCA_937995875.1 uncultured Bacteroidales bacterium
AAGAATGTTAATATGATACTTTGTCTTTGGAGGCATCTTGTTGAAGCATAGACGCTATGATGTCTTTGGGATAGAAAGAAAGTGATCACCAAGACGATACTGTCCTTTCTTACTACTTTTTGGATTGTCACCAAAGGGTATCTTTCTCCACATAACCCAAATCGGTCAGTATGCTGATGGAATCACCAACAATTTTAATCCTTGATAAAATTATGTTCCGCAAAGATAATGTTTGCCGAACATAATATGTGTTTCCTTAGATTATAAATCCGCAAAGATAATGTTTGCCGAATATAATATGTGTTTCCTTAGATTATAAATCCGCAAAGATAATGTTTACCGAACATAATATGTGTTTCCTTAGATTATAAAAAAGTCCTGTAGCCAGACACGCTAAGGCGATATGGTTGTTTTTGACAACAAACGGCTGTTTGGACGAAAAAGCCGTTGGGGATTCCATATTATTGATGATAGTAGGGAGATTGTTTTGAAAAAATCATTATATTTGCACTGTAAGCATTTTAATTACTAAATGGTGAGTAGATCGGGAGGAATAAAAGGTAGCTTTTATTTCCGATATGCAGCCGATATTATCTAAACAGCATGGCAAACGACATTAACCGGAGCAAGGTCGTACTTGTTGGGCATAAACGCACCAACAAGTGGCTCGCAGAACAGTTGGGTATCTAAACTTTGCCAACAGAAAGAAACAAGATATGACAGAACAAGAGTTGTCGTCCGTGATATGGGACATTAAAGAAATTATACGAGGGCTGTACGACGATGCAGAAGTGGAGGACGTTATTTTGCCCTTCACCCTGTTACGCCGTTTAGACTGTGTGCTCGACGAGAAGCGCGAAGCCATCATGGAGGAATTGGGCAAGATTCCTGCCGGTGCGCCGGAGAAGATGAAGAAAATAAAACTGATGAGCATTCTCCGCAAAAACAACCTGACCTTCTTCAACACCTCCGGCCTCTCCATGGAGAAAATGCTGGCAGCCCCGGCGCAGATTGCCACATCGTTTGATTATTACCTTAATTCTTTTACCGACAACGTGCGCGATATTCTTGCCAACTTCGTGCATAAGCAGGATGCCGGCGAACACCTCGACTTGAGCGACATCTATCGCCGACTGGCGGAAAACAACAAACTGTTTTCGGTGTGTCAGATGTTTGTGCAGCGTGCCGACCTGCACCCCGACAAGGTGAGCAACGCCATGATGGGTACGGTGTTCGAGAATGTGATACGCCGCTCAAAGGAGTCGAGTAACACCAAGGCCGGACAGTTCTACACGCCCCGCGACATTGTGCAGCTGCTTGTGGCCCTCACCATCAGCGGGCACGAGGATGAGCTCTACATTCCCGGACGCATCTTCTCTATCTACGACCCCTGTTGTGGTACGGGCGGCATGCTCACTGTGGGCAAGAAATATCTCCAGACGCTGGCGCGCAACCCGGACCTGAAGGTGCAGCTCTTCGGACAGGAACTCAACGACAAAACATACGCCATCTGCAAGGCCGACTTGCTGATGAAGGGCGACGACCACAACATTGGGCAGCAGCTATTCAGGGGCAACACCTTCAGCGACGACCATCTCTATGGCCGCACGTTCAACTTTATGCTTGCCAACCCTCCGTTTGGGGTGGATTGGGGTAAAGACGAACACGTGAAAGCGTGTGTGCAAAAGGACAATGCCCCCGGCCGACGCTTCGAGGCAGGACTGCCCACCACAAGCGACGGATCTCTGCTCTTTCTGATGCACATGGTGGCGAAGATGGACCGGGAGAACGGCTCACGCATCGGCATCGTGCTCAATGGCTCACCGCTCTTCAACGGCGATGCAGGCTCCGGCTGGAGCAATATCCGCAAGATGCTGCTCGACAGAAATCTGCTCGATTGCATTGTGGCGCTTCCGAGCGACCTGTTTTATGGCACAGGCATCAGCACCTATCTGTGGATTCTCGACAACAAACGCCCGGAGGAAAAGCTCGGAAAGGTGCTCTTTATCGATGCTTCGCATAAGCACGAGTATGCCCGTCTGCTCCAAACCAACCTTGGCAAGAAGCGTTACGACATCAGTGAGGAAGGTGCCAAGGACATTCTCGCCATCTACAAGGAATATCAGAGTGTTAGTCGCGACATCCTCAATGAAAGCACGGGCAAGGTGGAGCGTCTGGAGGTTGCCAAGAAGATGGACTACGAAGACTTTCTCTATACTAAGGTGGCTGTGCGTCGCCCCATGCGCTATTGGTTTGAAAATATCACAGCCAAGTATGAGCAGATGGTGGCCACAGAAGGTTTCAAAACCAATAACAAGAAAAACCTCATCTATAAGACTGTTGCCGCGCTCGACGGCATTGACGGAAAGCGCAGCGACACTGAGTTCTTCGCCTTTCTGAAAAGCAAGAAATGCAAGCCTTCGGCTGCCGAGATAAAAGCCCTGCGCAAGGCGTGGGGCGACGTGAGCGAGGATGCCCCCGAAGTGCTCAACAATCCCTACAAGGCGGACAGCGGCTATCTGGAGAACGGCAACCTCAACAACACTGAGAATATCCCTTTTAAGCAGGACATCGATGAATACTTTGAGCGCGAAGTGCTCCCTTTCACGCCCGATGCATGGATGGACAGGACGAAAGACAAAGTGGGGTGTGAGTTTCCCTTCACCAAACTGTTTTACGTCTATCGCCCCTTGCGCGACCTCGA
>CALKIW010000132.1 GCA_937995875.1 uncultured Bacteroidales bacterium
ATCACCGGTGACGGTGCACCCGGATAATTCGATGATTTGTCGTCGTAGCGCACGAAGTCACGGGCTGCAACGGAATTCCATACCGTATTGTTAGTGAACGTGAGTGCAGCGATATAGCCTTTACGGATGTCGAGGAAGTCGGCACCGCTGCCCATATCGTGAATCAAACAGTTGTTGAACAGCATCGTGGTAACCTTGGCATTGTCGGTATTGTTGTACATCAAGCCCTTGCTGTAGTTAGTTATCTCACAATCGTCGATTTCGTAGTCTCCATAGTCGGCAGCCTCCTTGAAATCGATCATGTAGCCCACAGAGCCATCACCATTGAGCACAAGCTGTTTGAGGTTGAGTGTGCCACCCTTAGGTGTGAATCCACCCTTAATTACAGCGCGGTCGTAAGAACGGAGCGACTTGATGGTCACGTTCTTAGTGATGTTAAGCGAAGAAGCCGATCCATCTTCCGACAGCACTTCATACATACCCGGCATAAGGGCTAATGTTGCTCCGTCTTCAGCATTCGCGATGACGGTCTTCAGGTCTTCGTCGGGCTTAACCAAAATGGCTCCGTTGAGGTCGATGGCCGTGGTAAAGGTCAGTCCACCGCGTTTTTTCTTACCGTTGTAGATATTGGCCGTGTATTCCGTTTCGGGCTGCAGACCGGTCACTGTAAAGGCCCCCGCTGCAATCTGTTCGGGCGTGAGGGTGTAGGTTTCACCGTTACACTTCACAGTGGTCACTTTGGCGTTGGCGGGCCAACGCAGTGTCACACTGGTAGCCGTCAAGTCATTGGCCTCGTCGAGCGGATTGAGTATTTGCTCGCTCTTGGTCTTGAAATGTCCGTCGAGACGAGCCCAGTTGGACTCCGTCTTCCCCTCTCCCATCGATTTGATGCGCAGGAAATAGGTGGTATCACTTTCCAGTTCGTTGATATAAACCGGACTGCTCTTAATCTGCTTGTCCTCGCCGAAAGTCAATACTCCCTCGTTGAAAAGAGAGTCGTTGCTCACTTGGATCATGTAGCTTTCGGCATCCTTTACTGTCGTGAACGTAATCTCTGCCCCTGTGGCATCCGGCTTCACGGCAATATTGCGCTCATTGGGGCCGAACAGTCGGTTGAAAGCGCTTTCTACGCCCCAATCGTTGCTGTCGGTGCAGGCTGTGAGGGCTATTGCGCTCACGCAAACCATGACGGCCTTGCTTATTATGTTTTTAAATAATTTCATTGTTGCTGTGTTTTTTTATTTTTGAGGAGGAAAAGTTTCGAGTCAAAGTTTTCTTCATTCTTCATTCTTCGCTCCTCATTCTTCACTTCTTCGCTCCTCATTCTTCACTTCTTCACAATTAACCTTCCTCCGTTTCTGTTGCATCAGCTTGCTCAACGCGCAGCCAAATTGTGAATTATGACGAGTTGATGAGCTTGCGAATAATTATGAATTATGAATTATTTCTTATCAAAATGTGAATCCGTAAGAGTTCTTGATGTAACCATTGGAACTGCTCGTGATGGTTGAACCGATAGGCACGAGGTAGCGGTTGATCACCTCACCGTGACCAAAAGTCTTGGCATCGGTGCCCACGAGTCCGCCACAGATAGAGTTCAGATTGGTTTCCATCTGAGTATCGTTCTTCTTGCCAAACGAAGACGCAGAGTTGTCGTAGTCAGCAGCCGTCTTGCCATCGGGCAAGCCGTACCATGTCACGCTACTCATATCGATCTTGGTTTGGTTAGCATCACTGTAGTTGAAATAGATGGTTTCCTGATAGGTGCCGTCTTCGAGCTGGGTCAGATAATTCTGTTTCATCTCGAAAATCTTCTGTGCCAACAAGTTCCATCGAATGAGATCCCACTTGCGTGCTCCTTCACCAGCCAGTTCCCAAGCATTCTCCTGTACAATAGCGTCGAAGAAAGCACTCTTGTCAGCGGCGATTCCGGCCACATAATCTTCGGCAGCAGTCTTGTCGGCGTCGTTGAAAGCACGGGCATGTACCTGTCTCAAAGCTTCACGAGCCGTAATACCGGCTCCATCAGCATCGCTTCCGTCAGGACCGACTAACTCGTTCATCAACTCGGCATACCACAGCAACACCTGCGGATAACGCACTTTCACTACGTTGATACCCGTCATGTGTTTGGCACTGGCCTTGAGGTTTTGCTCCAACCAAGCATCGTTTTCCATGCGGGGATCCCACTTGCCACAGTAGATGCCGAAGGGGGTATTGCCCACGTGCGACTCTACGGCGCAGAAGGGGTCTACGATGGTCTCGTGGTTGGAGGTGATGGCCTTCTGCTCAGGCTTTACCTGCATGGTGGCACAAGTGATGTCACGGCGTGTGTCGTTCTTATCATAGGAGTAGAACAGCGGTGCCGTCAGCTTCAACTTACCGGAGGAGTTGCTGTAACCATACTGCGTGGTCACTCCGTTAAGACGGAAACCGGCCGTATAACCCAACTCGCCACTTACATCCTGAAGCATCGGAATCTCAAAAATATTTTCCTGATATTCAGTATCAAGCACCAACTGATTGATCAGGTACCACTGGTTGTGGAACGAGGGATTCATCTTATGCACGTTACTGCTGATGATAGCCGACAAATGCTTCAGAGCCTTACGGTTGAGCGCATTTCGGGTGGCCATGTCGGGACGTTGGGTAGGATAAGTAGCATCCGAATAGCTTGCGGTTTCATAGCCGTCTTTAGCTTTCTCACGAATGGCATAACCGGCACGGGTCATGGCCAGCTGTGCAACCAAAGCATGAGCATATCCCTTAGTGACACGCTCGGTAGTATAGCCGTTGGTACCGGCCCAAGGCAGCAAGTCGATAACGCCCTCTACCTGTTTGATGAGCGTATCAAGGATAACGTCACGGTCGGTCTTGCCCTGATAAGCATTGCTCAAATCTTCCTTAGTAGACTCCAACTTCATGGGCACATCACCAAAAGCACGGATTAGGTCAAGATAGACCATGGCACGCAGACAAACAGCCTCGCCGTAATACTGCTTCATCGACGTCTTGTCTTTCAAGGTGCTGCCCGCTATTCCCTCGATAGCGAGGTTGGCGTCTTCAATAGTGGCATACATATACGACCACATTTTGCCACAATTAGCATATTCGCCACCATAGTTATAGTTGAAATAACCACGCTCGCTCGAAGCGGTGGCTGTGGAGCCCAGTCCGTCCACCAACTCGCAGTCGGTACCCAATCCGTAAAGGATGGCCCAGTCTTGTGAATAAGTGCGGTCGTTGGTGAGGTCGCCATAGATTTGGTTAACCACCGTACTGGTGTAATATTCTGAATTGAACACATTAAGCTTGGAAAGTTCCGACGGCGACTTTTGGTCGAGAAAATCGTCACACGAGACAAAGGTCACCATGCCGGCGGCAAGCACAAATGTTGATAATATCTTTTTCATTTTAGTAAATTCGTTTAGTTTAGAATGTCACGTTGATTCCTCCGACAAATGTGCGGCTCTTGGGATAGGCTGCATAGTCGATGCCCGGTGTCATGGGATTCTTCCTGCCACTGGTGTCTACTTCCGGATCGTAACCGTCGTAGCCTGTGATGCAGAACAAGTTATAACCTGAGAAGTAAATGCGCACGTTGTTGAGGAAGATATTTTTCATCCAACTCTTAGGCAGCGTATAACCCACAGTCAAGGTGTTCAGGCGCAGGAACGAAGCACTCTCTACAGCGTAGCTGGTAATAGGCGACTTCTGCGAAGCTGCGGGATTCCAAATACTTGCATTACCGTTAAGTTCATTGAGACGAGTCATGATGTTTTCCACGCCTCCATATTGGGCTATCACGGTAGACGTAATGCCGGTACCGAGATTCTTGCCGGTGTTCGGATCAATCCATGTATAGCGATTGTCAATGTTGAAATCGTTCACGATGTTGTAGTTCTTCTGGCTGTTGCTGTAGAACGAGTTAGCCAGTTTCGTACCGTTCACAATCTTGTTTCCAACAGAATAGTTGAAGTAGATGTTGAAGTCGAAATTGCCCCAGTTGCCGTTCAATCCGAATCCTCCCATCACCTTGGGAATGGTGTTGCCCAGCTTCTGCTTGAGGGGCTTGCCGTCCTCATCGAGTTCAAACTTAGGTCCACCCGGAACAAGCGCACCACCGGTCATGGTGTAACTCTTGTCATTCACGCCGTCGCGGAGGCCCCACTTACCGTCATTGCCGAGCACGAGTTCGCCATTGGGGTTGGTCTTTGCGTCATAAACGGTATAGAATCCGTTGTTCTTGTATCCCCAAACCTCTCCGAGACTGCCACCTTCGGCCACACGGAAATCGTCGTACGGGGTAAAGGTTGAGCCGGCAAAGTTGCTGCTCTGCCAGGGATTCTTCATGGTCAGCTCGTCAATGTTGTTCTTGTTCCATGACACATTGAACGTACCGTTCAGGTTGAAAGCCTTGCTTTCCACAATGGCAGCATTCATCGTCAGTTCGACACCCTTGTTGGAAGTCTTGCCGAAGTTTTGATACTGATAGTCGTATCCGGTTGATGTTGGTATCTCCACACGCATAAGCAAGTCTTTGGTCGTGTTCCAATAGAAATCCAACGTACCGTTGATGCGGCTGTTGAAGAAGCCGTAGTCGATACCGAAGTTTCGGGTAACAGTGGTTTCCCACTTCAAGTCAGGATTATAGAGATATTTGCTGTGCTGCAACTGTGTAGCCGGTTTCTCACCAAAGCCGGCATGCTTGTCGCTGTTGCTTGTCACGGTGTAGGTGGTTTCGAGCAGTCCCGATGGGATGCGGTTGTTTCCGGCCGTACCGAAACTCAGACGCGCTTTCAGGTTCGAGAGCCACTTGCTGTCTTTCAACCAATTTTCCTCCGACATTCTCCACGCCAGTGCCAATGATGGGAATAAGCCCCAGCGATGGTCCTTGCCAAATTTGGAAGAGCCGTCACTACGCATGGTAAAGGTAGCCAGATACTTCTCGGCCAACGTGTAGTTCACACGTCCGAAGAAAGAAATCATAGTTTGGTCAGCCTTAATATCTACCTCGTTGGGCAGCGTTACGGCCGCAGCCGACGTATTGGCCAGAGCCTCATCAATGGTGAAACTCGTGGGGAAGTTCACAGCCGTGTTATAACGAGCGGTTTCCGTTGCGTTGCTCCACTCCTGTCCTACGAGCACGTTGATGTGGTCGCGGCCGTCAAACAACTTCTTATTGTCATAGGTAAAGGTGTTGGCATTGCGCCATCCGCGCTTGTCCACACGTTCAAAACGAAGCTGCGGTGCACCGTTGTAGCCATATTTGGAATTGGTCACGGCATCGGTGCCCCACACCATGTCTTGCTTGTTGTAGTCCCAGCTGTAGCCAAATTCTGTACGGAAGGTAACGTGCTTCCAGGGTTTCCAGTTCAACCCTGCATTATAATTCTGGCGAAAACGATGCTGCAACCTATAGGTGGCATTGATACGCTGCACGGGATTGCGCTGCGAAGAAGTGGAGTTGTTCTCATCCTCATCAGTAGACACCAACGGCTCCACCGGACGCCAGCGCACGGTATTGGCCACAATACTGTTGGCCGCATTGCTCTGGTTGTTCTCGGCTCCACCACTGAGACCATCGATTTTGGTAAACGTCAGACGACTGTTGAAGTCGAAAGTCAGCCATTTGTTCAACGTGGCATTGAGTTTGGCATTCACGTTATCTTTCGCATATCCTGAGCCGAGCATAATCGACTTCTCGCCGTTGTGGGCATATCCCACATTGAACTTCACGTCCTTTGAGCCTCCGCTCACATTGGCATTATATTGACGCTGAATGCCCGACCGACCGAAGATAATGTCTTGATAATTGTTGCCCTCCACCGACTTCCAGATATCCATATCCTGATAGTTGCCGTAATCGGTCGAGCCAATCTCATATTGATACAACGCATAATTGTAGGGGTCGAGCACCTTTACTTCCTTGGTGAGTTTCTTGGTACCCAGAGAGGCGTTGAAGTTCACCTGTATCTTGCCTTCCTTGCCGCTCTTGGTGGTGATGATGATGACACCATTAGCACCACGCGCACCATAAATGGCCGTAGACGAAGCGTCCTTCAACACGTCGATAGACTCTATTTCGGAAGGAGCAATGTCGCTGATCGACGGTACGGGGAAACCATCTACTATATAAAGAGGTGAATTATCCTGCGACAACGAGCCACCGCCACGCACGCGAATCTTCACGTCGGCATCGGGCGATCCTTCAGTTGTAGTGATATTCACACCGGCCAGCTTACCCGTCATAGCCTCGCCCACGTTCGACACGGGCACTCCGGCAATGTCGTCAGCACCGATAGAGGCCACCGACCCGGTCAAGTCTTTCTTCCTTACCGTACCATAGCCGATCACCACCACGTCGTTCAAGCTTGTTGCTTCGTCTTCAAGGACAACTTTCGCCTTACCAGAGGAGACATCGACGCTCTGCGTCTTCATCCCGACATAGGACACGTTTACTTTCTTGGTTTTTCCTTTCAACTGCAGGCTAAAGTTACCATCGATATCCGTCACGGTACCATTACCGCTCACCCCCTGTTCCATCACAGTGGCTCCGATAATGGGCTCGCCGGTATTATCCGTAACAGTGCCCTTGACAGTCTGCGCCTGCACCATACCCACTACAAACAGCAGGAGTGTGAGCAGCGCCATTCGAATGTGCTTCAAATACTCAGACATACTTTTTTAATAGATTAGTTGTTAAAAAACTTTTAGTTTAGAAGATAATCTCGCAGTTTATACGAGCAGTTTTTGTAGTTATGCGGCAAAGGTAATATAAATAATAGATTTAGCCAAACATTTTTTATATTTTTTTAATTATCAGTCATACAGCAAATATTGATAGTGAATATTAAGTTCCAACGCGCGAGCCCAATTATGAATTATGACGAGTTGATGAGCTTGCGAATAATTATGAATTGTGAATTACCAACGCGCGAGCCCAATTATGAATTATGAATTGTGAATTACCAACGCGCGAGCCCAATTATGAATTGTGACGAGTTGATGAGCTTGCGAATAATTTTGAATTATGAATTACAAACCTATTCCGCCGAGTAGTCCGCCACCAACTGC
>CALKIW010000133.1 GCA_937995875.1 uncultured Bacteroidales bacterium
GAGCAGGAAAAGAAACCTGCCAACACCGTTACTATGGAAGATGCTGCAATCCAAGATGTGGAAGCCAAGGTATATAACCCAGAACAGAAAAAGGGCGACCTTGAATTTAATGGAGATGTCAGCAAGGAGGACTTCAACGATGCACTCAAAGATTTGCGCAGTTTGTTGGGAGTGTCAGATGATGAGGGGGATATGGGTATTCTCTTCCGTGATGATGACGAACTTACCAAAGAGCAGCGCAAGAAGATTAAGGCCGCAGGTCTTAGTGTAACGCAGGTATTGGTCGATAATGGTATGGTCAAGTTCCCAGACTATGCCAGCAAGATGGTCAGCCTCATCGGAGACAAAATACGGCCATGGCTGAAATCGTTCTATGAGGGCGTTCGCTGGGAGCCCGGATATGAGCGTGTGGACTTCACACCAAGTGAAGAGGTAGCAAGGTTTGATGTACAGAACTTTGATAAGCCGTCTCCCGACATCTTGAAGCAGGCAGAAATGGTTGTCGCAGAACAAAAGGCGGCAAAGATTTCAAAGCAAACAGAACAGGAAGTAAAATCAGAGCGTAACGAAAAACGAAAGGAATATGAGAAGCAGACAGAAGCAAATACAGCAGCTATTGCAGAAGAAGCAGGAACTGTTGCAAGTGAAGCAAGAGTTGTTGCAAAAAGAGCAACAACTGGCACAGAAGTAAGAGTTGAGACGGAGAAAGTAGATGCTACACTTGAAAAGGTCAATAACCAGTTGGCACTTCTTGGTTACTATGAGGCTGACAAAGTGGAAAAAGACTTTAACGAGGCATACGGCTATATGCGCAATGCCGAGAAGAAAGCCATCAAGGATGCTACCGAGTTAGCCAAACGGTTAGCGGATAACCTTGGTATAGACATCTATGAGGCAACCCATACGGCACCGGGCAAGAATGGCAAGCGCAAAAGCAAGCCATTGGCAACAGCAAACATCGCCCCTATAGGTGGTGAAATATCAATTCATTTGCCAATACAAGATGGAAAGGATTTAAGTATCTATATCAATCTGAAGACAACAGGGGCAAAGGGTAGTTTCGTTCAAGGAGATAATCTCGAGGTAGGGAACATCATGTATCGCATTGAAAATCCTAATGCGACAGGAAATGAGCGGTATGGCAACAATAATTTTGCCACACCTGATATTACCTATAATGAGTTATTGGATGGCATCAGCAGTCTTACAGGCCGCACGATGAGAGAAGCAGATAAAGAGCTACCAGCCAACAGTAAACTACTTGCACAGTATAATGCCTTGAAATCAAAGCACCCAGATGCAAAGTTGCTGTTCCGTGTCGGAGACTTTTACGAGACATATCAGGATGATGCAGAAGCTGTGGCCAACACACTTGGCATCGTTCTTACAAAGAGAAATGATGGTGTCAATACGGCAGGTTTCCCATACAATGAACTTGACACCTACCTCCCAAAGTTGATACGCGCCGGGTACAGAGTTGCTATTTGCGACCAGTTGGATGTACCAAAGGAAAAGAAAGCAACTCCTACGCATACACCAATGCTGAAGCCCACCAAAGAGTATCACGGTGGCGACCATGTTTTCTCTGTAAAGCATAATACTAATAAGGACATCCTTATGGCACATCATGCAGATGGAAAAGTGGAATACATGTTCACCGATGGAACGAAAGCGAATGCCGATGAAGTGCAGGATGCTTTGCCAATGGAATATGAACAGACGCCTCAACCCAAGAAAGTAAATGTAGAGAGCCTTGTTCGTGAACTTCAGGAAAAGGGCAAAGCCAGACTAAGCGACCATGCCGAAGAAGTAAAAGAGAAACCTGCAACTCCAGACTTGCATGGCTTCAACATTGGCGATAAGGTAATGTATAAGGGTAAGGAGGCAACTCTTTACGGTACGGATAATGGCAGACCTGTACTTGATGCAGGGCTCGCTCCTGTCATGTATGAGGTTACTGATTGGGATAAGCTTACACCTGTATTAGGCACGGCAGGGGCAACATCTTCAAAGGAGGCGAAAACACCGACCGATGCAGTCGCAGGCCTGATTGAGAGTTTAAGCTCAAACAAGACAGTTATTGATTCGGTGAACGAGACTTCAAATGCCCGGGAGCTTGTTGACAATCTGATATCAGATGAAGCCGACAGGTTTATCAGCGATCAGGCCGACGAGGCTCTTTATGAGCTGTCCTTGTTAAAAGATGACAGGCAACGGTTCAAGGACCAGGTAATCGACAAAGTAAGACAGAACATAAAGGAAGCGAGGTCCGCAGAGAAAGAAAAGCCAACAAAAAGGAGCGGCTCAAAGAAAAAATCCGTATCTTCGCAGCAGACAATCCCTGATTTGTTTGGCGATTTGTTCAGTAATAACAATTTAGACGGCAAAGACAATGACACAGCAAGAACTCAACAGGCTGAAAGAGGCAGCCGAGAAAATAGGTCGGTGGGCAGTATATCTGCTGACCGAGACGGAGTACTGGACACCCGAAGCACTGGAGGAACTGACAGAAGAGAAACTGCAAGGGTTCCAGACACGACAGGCACAGTGGATGATGGAGAACGAAAGGAAGTATCCGGACAGCGGAGCGGCAGAACTACTTCGGGAGGAAATCACGGAGATGGTGAAGCAGAACGACCGCTGCCTGAACGAGGACAACGCATCGGAAATAGAGATGATGCGGATGAACGAAGTGCCATTGCCGGAGTTGCTGACGAAAGCCAAAGAACTAATAGACCAGCAACAGACACAAGCGACC